>CAZSOM010000044.1:0-9774 GCA_964608295.1 uncultured Candidatus Cloacimonadota bacterium | reverse complement strand
ATTGAGCGGTTGTGATAAAGAAAACACTGTTCTTATCATGAGAGTCAGGGCGTCCTGCTTCATAATGTGCTTCTTTTACAACTTCCTGAGCGATTGGAAGCACAATGTAATCACGAACCGGAACTAATATTTTAGTGTCATATTCAGCAGCTTTTTTGGCAACACGACCCAAAATCGAAAGTCCGGCAAGTGTTGCAACATCAGTAATTCCTGAAAGACCTGGTACGAACAAGATTGGTCTTCCCATCTCAGTCGCACGTCCTATAGCATTATCTATTTCATCGATACCGGCAATAGGTCTAATGTAAAGTTCCTTTCCGCTTTTTGCTTGTCTTATCATGAAGAAAACCATAAAACCGAAAACTAAGGTTGCTATTAATGCTGGCAACTTATCAGCTTGGAACCAGTTTGGAATTGGATAAAAATGATCTTTACCTAAAGTCAGGAAAGTCTCTCTCTCAGATTCATCAAAAGGTAACTTCTCCATTTCATCTGTTGTGTAGATGTCAGAAAACGCAAAATGCGCTTTTCCATCTGTTTTCACAATTTTATATTTGAATGAACGACGAGCAATATTTTTAACTTTTTCCAGAAACTTAAGTCTTGCTTTATTATTTGTAAAAGTTGCTGCTTTCTGAAGTATTGGGTCATTCTTGGTTAGATCGATCTGAGCTTGATAGTACTCGATTGCATCGTCAGCATCAGCTATTTCAGCTTCAGTTTCTAATGTGTCTTTCGATGCTGTATACTCAGCAATTTCTTTTTCGTAATTTTCAATGGATTTTGCAACTTCTTCAGCATAAAGATTTGTGCCTACACCATTTTTCAATTCGTCGTCCATTCTCACATCGAAACTCGGAGAAACAAGGAATAATTTTTTTTCTGCATCAAATTTACTAACACCCTTAAAAGTAGTACTTCTATAACTTATATTGTCAACTATACCACGTTGAGCACCGAGTGTATTTTTTGATAATCTCCACTCTGGGCTTGAGTAATTATTTTTATAAATTGAATAGGAATATTTATTCACTTCTTCACCGTTGAGGTATAATACTCCTGGTGTGAGTGATTTTACGTCTTGATTAAAGATAAGATCTTGTGTGAATATGTGATCTTCACCGGAATCACCATTAACAACAACTCTCATTTTAAATGATATCCTATCGGAAGGTTCTTTGAGTTTGATCTTCAGTTTGCTGTCTTGATAAAACTCATTGATTGTAGTTATCTCGTTTCCAGCTTCATCAAAAACAGTAAAATAAACATTTTTAATTTTATCATATTTTACATTTTTAAAAATATCGTAATTTACAAGAATCTTTGTTTTATCATCATTGAGGTAGGTGCAATTAGTTAAAAATACAGTAGGTTTATCCCAATAAATTGAGTTGTAATCACCTTTATCGTTCTTTCTGTCTCTCACTTCCCATTCATCAGAAATTCTTGGGAGGGTGGAAGAATTGACAATGTCAAATGTACTTACATCTGAAAATGTTTCATATCCAGCCCTGTCTTGGAGTGAAAAAACAGCTACAAAATCTGCAATGTTGCCTATCTTTACATCAATGTCCTTATCTTCATTCACTATCTTACCGTCGATAATATCAACAGCAACTGTATTAGAAGGTGTATAAGGATATCCACAATATCTCTGGTAGATCATATGAGCAGGATTTTCCAGTGTTGTTTCATATTCGGGATCTAATTCTGCCTTGTTCTGTTCTTCAATGTAATCTTTGAATTTTTTTAATTCTGTTTTTTTTACGAGATATAAACTATGATTTGTCTGATCATCGGTAAATAATGATCGTACCCATTCAAATTGCAGACGGTTTTTATCTTCCACAAAAACAGAATACAATTTCTGGATTTTCTCCGGTGAGTTATTAATTGGAATACCAATAATAGGTTCCGCATGGGGCATAAATTTACGTGATTCTGTTACAGCGATCACAGTATAATAATATTCTTGATCGGCTTTGAGTTTCTTCAATAAATAGTGAAAATGACGTAGTTTCAAACCAGCATACACTTGTGTCTCTTCGTCTTCAGTAATCTCTACTTTTGTGTTTTTATAAAGAAAATCTTTTTCCGGAATAACACCTAAAATTGTATAATTCGTTAATTGTGGTCCGGTAATTTCCAGATCTCGTGGTAAACTTCCAAAGATCGGACTATCATCCGATTGTTGTTTTTCTCTTTTCAATTTTCCTGGAGATTGAATATCCACAAAACTATTATACCCGGAATCATAATAGAACATTATATCTCCGGAGACTCCTGTTTTTACATTTACATCAACCTTGCCGTGATAGAATAGGGAATCAGGAGAAACACCTCGATAAATCCGGTATTCAATGATCCTCAATTCTTTTGATAAAGGTTTCCAGCTTAATACCAGTCCACTCCCGTCATCATTAGGGATATCATCTGCTTTCAAGTTTCCTACAATATAAGATGTATCAACCGCAGCGTGCGAAGGGACTGGGATAAGTAATAAGCTAAAAACCACTAAAAACAGAATAAGTCCTGTTTTAGCATAGTTTAATTTCATATACTTCTCCTTTTTATTAATCTATTTAATTCAATTATAAAATTCTTTCCAAAAACATTAATTTAACCTTATTATGTCAATCATAATTTAGCATTGATAGAGAGTATACAGGCATTTTATTTAATTGGAAGTTTTGGTAGTTGAACCAGAGATAAAATATCTTTGTAAACTTTCTATAGTAGTCAGGAATTCTTCCATTTCATTTTTTGGTACAGGAGGACCGGAAACGTTCTTCAATTTAAGAGGATTTATGGCTTTATTTTGATGATAAATAGTATAATGCAGATGATTACCTGTGGAGAGTCCGGTTGAGCCAACATAACCAATAACATCATGTTGTTTAACCCTGTCTCCAACTTTAAATTTTCCATAACTGCTGAGATGACCATAAAGTGTTTTATAACCATTTCCGTGCCTGATCATGATGGTTTTGCCATAACCACCTGTTTTCCCGTTCACGGTTGGATGTCCACCTTTCCAACCTCTGTGAATAATTGTTCCATCTGCAGAAGCTTCCACCGGTGTTCCGAATGAAGCTGCATAATCTACACCATTATGGAATCTTGTTTTTTTAGCTATTGGATGATATCGACTGCCAAAATATGATGTGATCCTTTTATAGTTAAGGGGTGATTTAAGGAAGGCTTTTTGAATACATTTTCCTTTAACATCATAATACCTGTTTTCGTTTTTTTTATTGGTGTACAGATAAGCAATTTCATCGTAATTTTTACTGGAATACTTCGCAGCAAGGATATTTCCTGCTTTTACAAAGTTTCCATTGTCATCCATATTTTTTTCGTAAACTACATGAAATTTGTCACCCTTTTGTGGATCAATAAAGAAGTCTATATCCCATTGAAAAATTTGTGTGAACATAACAATAGTTGCAGCATCAACACCTTTATCACTCATGCCCTGCCACAATGAAGAATTTATTTCACCTTCAACAACGGTAGTTTCTTTGGTTAACTTGAGTGTATCAATTTGAGAATAATAAGTATTAGAAGTATCTCTTATGATTCTGTAATTATGGATCAAATTGGGTTTAAAACTTAGTTCATGGAGAATGTTAAGTGTATCTAATTTAATTGTAAAACTATCATTTGGATGAGCATGTCTCAGATTGTAGAGAGAATCCAGTTTATTTACGAGTTTGTAAACCAGTCCATTATCGAGACCTTCATCCATGAGAGCGTTAGCTAGCGTTTCCCCTTCTTCTAAAGCGCCTTCTTTATAAATAAAAGGATCAATTTCTTCTACTGCGTCTTTTGATTTTGTGCAAGCTAAAAATACTAAAAGAACAAATATTAATAAAACCAATTTTTTCATAATTTATATTATTCCATTTTTTTTTGCTTTTTTGCTGCCTGTGTGAAATATGTCAAATAAAATCAAGATACTTGCAAAAAACTTGACCTGCTGAGTGATTTAAAAGGATTTGATTATTATTGTGTTTTAATAAAGGAGTTATATGTTAAATATAATCGGTGCTGTTGTAGCTTTAGGGATTTTGGTAACGGTTCATGAAATGGGTCATTTTATAGCTGCCAGATTTTTTAAAGTTGAAATAGAAAAATTCTCAATTGGTTTTGGACCCAAACTATTAGCATTTAAAAAAGGAAAGACAGAATATCGAATCTCCTTAATTCCGCTGGGCGGATATTTGAAAATGAAAGGTGAAAATCCAGATGATGAAGTTGACGATTCTGAGAGTTCATTCAGTATCAAAACCTGGTGGCAACGTGCAATCATTGCCTTCGCCGGACCTTTCGCCAATTTAATTTTAGCTATACTTATTTTCATTCTCACTTTTGCCATTGGAAAACATTTCGAAGATCAGCTTCCAGTGGTTGGAGAAGTTAGTGCAAATTATTCGGAATTTATTCAGGAAGGAGATACAATTCTTCAGGTGAATGATGAAGATATAAATGGATGGACCCAGATAATTCAACACACAAAAAATGATGCAGAAAATATATATCTTGTTGAACGGAATAATGAGCAAGTTAGAATTACTAATATTGAAATTAAACCTGCTACTTGGGCAACTGAGATATTGCCTTTTGTGCCGGCAATAATTGGTGAAGTAGCACCAGGCATGGCAGCCTATAAATCCGGTTTGCAAGATCGTGATGAAATTCTTGCAGTAGACGGGAAAGCTGTAAATGATTGGTATGATATGCGGGATGCAATAACATCAACTGAAAATGGAGCTATTACATTAAAGATAAAACGCGGGAATGATATCTTCGAAAAATCCATAGTTCCTGAAGAGAATATTTTAGACGATAATCGTATTATCGGGATCACTCAGTACATGCCGGTAAAATACGTAGAAAAATATAACTTATTTAAATCAGTTAAATATGGTACGATTGGAACCATCAATTTCGTATATCTTAATTATGTAATGTTGTATAAATTAATATCTAATCCAGGTGAAATAAAAAATAATCTGGGTGGTCCTGTGATGATTTATGCTATGTCTGCCCAAACTGCGAATAAAGGTTTTGATAGCATTCTTTCATTTATTGCAGCTATCAGTATTATCTTGATGATCATGAACTTACTGCCAATTCCAATTTTAGATGGTGGACATATTTTCTTTTGCTTTATTGAAGGGATCAGAAAAAAACCATTAAGTATAAAGATCCAGATCATATTGCAGAATATTGGACTTTTCATTCTTGTCTCATTAATGGTCTTTGCTTTCTGGAATGATTTAAGTCGTCTATTCAGTCGCAGCAGTTCTATAAAAGAAAACCAAGTTCAAATCGAGAATGGAGGTTAATATTTTCGATTTCAAAATTGAAGCAACCAGTGAAAATGCACGAGCAGGAACCTTACAAACTCCTCACGGTGAAATAAAAACTCCCATCTTCATGCCGGTTGGTACAAGGGCTACTGTTAAAACTCTTGATCCTCTGGATTTGACAAACATTAAAGCACAGATAATTTTAGGCAACACCTATCATCTTTATCTGCGTCCGGGACACAAGCTGATAAAAGATGCAGGTGGACTACATAAGTTTATGGGTTGGAATAAACCGATCCTAACTGATAGCGGTGGATTCCAGGTAATGAGTTTGGCAGGTTTAAGGAAAATTACACCCGAAGGAGTTCGTTTTCAATCTCATATAGATGGAAGCTATCATATGTTTACACCGGAAAAAGTAATTGAAATTCAAAACGCAATTGGATCAGATATAATGATGTCTTTTGATGAATGTCCTCCCTATCCGGCTACAAAAAAGTATGTTGCAGATTCATTGAAGACAACACTTGATTGGGCAGCAAGAGGGAAAGCAGTTCATAAAAATACTGAGCAACAAGCTTTATTTGGAATTGTACAAGGTGGTGTTTTTGAAGATCTGAGAGAAGAAAGCGCAAAAAAATTAATGGAAATGGATTTTCCTGGATATTCAATAGGTGGACTGGCAGTAGGTGAAGACAAGAAAGATATGTTCAAAATTACTAAATTTCTTAATAATATTCTGCCCAAAGAAAAGCCAAGATATTTGATGGGAGTTGGTACTCCAGGTGATTTATTGAAGAACATCGAAAATGGTGTTGATATGTTTGATTGTGTAATGCCTACCAGAAATGCTAGAAAGGGAACTATTTTCACCTGGAATGGAAAGATGATAATCAAATCTGCCAGGTACAAAGAAGATTTTTCTCCAATTGATGAAAATTGCCAATGTTATACTTGCCGAAATTTCTCACGTGCTTACATTCGACACTTGTTTAATGTTAGTGAATTTTTGGGAATGAGGTTGGCTTCAATTCACAGCCTGCATTTCTATTTGGATCTTGTTACAAAAGCAAGAGAAGCAATTTTCAATGGGAATTATGCTACGTTTAAAAATGAGTTTGCCGAAACACTTGATCTGAAAATGGAGTAAGTATGAGTAAGTATAAAGAAATCGATCTGACAAATTTAAAAAAAACTTCGATCAAATCAAGATCAAATCTTGTACAAATTGAAAACTTTTCTAATCCTAAAATTGATAACTTTGAAGATTTTACAAAATCACTGCCGAATATTTTGAAAGCAAAAGATTTTAATGAACTCTTAGATAAATGTGTTCAAGCTTACAAAAATAATAAACCTGTTATTGTTGCATTAGGTGGACATGTGATTAAATGCGGATTAGCTCCATTTATAATCGAAATGATGGAACTAGGTTTAATCACAGGATTGGCTTCAAATGGTTCTGTAGTTATTCACGATTATGAAATTGCTAGATTTGGTGCAACTTCTGAGGATGTGGCAACTGCCTTGGAAACAGGTGAATTTGGAATGGCTGCAGAGACCTGCGATGGGATAAATAATATTATAAGCTCTGCTAACAAGAGTTTAGGATATGGTGAAGCGATCGGTAAAAATCTAATTGAGATAGATGCTGAGAATAATCATCTTTCACTATTTGCCAATGCATATAAACTCAATATTCCTTTCACAGTGCATGTTGCAATGGGAACGGATATTGTTCATCAACATGAAACAGCCGATGGTGCAGCTATTGGAGATTGTTCACTGCGAGATTTCAGAATTTTCTGTAATAATCTCTGCAAGCTTAATGATGGAGGAATATTTTTGAATTTTGGTTCAGCAGTTATTATGCCGGAAGTTTTTTTGAAAGCTGTTACCGTCGTTCGCAATCTGGGTTTTCCCTTAAATAATTTTTATACAGCAGTCTTTGATATGAATATGCATTACAGGCCAAACATGAATATTGTTCACCGTCCAACCTTAAGTGGTGGTAAAGGCTATTATTTCATTGGACATCATGAAATTATGATCCCGCTTTTCTTTCAATCCTTGAAGGAGAGGCTCAAGGGTGCGTAACTTACTGTTAAGTATTTATTTGATTTTAATTTTTACATCTCTTTCTGCAGATGAGAAAATAATAGAGAAAAAGCCACTTAAAGCTGCTGTTCTTTCCTGTGTTATCCCTGCGGGTGGACAATTCTATAATGGAAAATATATTAAATCAGGGTTTGTATTTGCGTTGGAAGGAAGTTTCATAGGTTTGGCAGTTTATCATCATCTTGAAGCGGAGAAATATTATAATAGATATAAAATAAATCCAGATATAAATTCAGATTACTACAAAGAATATGTGAAATATTATGAAAAACGGCAAAGTGATTTTTTCTGGGTAGGAGCTATTTTATTCTTATCTGCTATAGATGCCTATGTTGATGCACATCTATTCAATTTTGAAGAGAAAAAAAATAAGATACACTTAAAATTTGAAAATAATATGATTGGACTTTCATATAATTTTTGAGGAATGAGATGAATAAAAAATTTGTAATTGCTATAGATGGTCCTGCTGCTTCCGGTAAAAGTACTACAGCAAGACGATTAGCTATTAAAATGGAATATATTTATATTGATACTGGAGCTATGTATCGTGCTTGTGGATTAAGTACAATATTACAACAAATTGATCTAAGTGATGAAATTGCACTTGAGAAAATGCTCATAAATATCAATATATCAATTGAATATACTAAAGATGAAAATAAGGTAATTCTCAATGGGGAAGATGTTTCGAAGCGGATCAGGGAAGCAGACATTACTAAATTATCTTCTCAGATCGCAGTGATTAATATTGTTCGAGAAAAGATGGTGGAATTACAGCGTCAAATGGGACAAAATGGTGGTGTTATTATGGATGGCAGAGATATTGGGACAGTTGTCTTTCCTAATGCTGATTTCAAATTTTTTATGATAGCTAATGTAAAAACTCGTGCTTTACGTAGATGGAAAGAAACCAAAGAAAAAGGTGAGAAATTATCTTTAGAAGAGATTGAACAAGAACTGATCTGGCGTGATAATAATGATACAACACGCGAGATATCTCCTCTAAAACAAGCTGATGATGCAATTCCTATTAATACCAGCAGCATGACTATTGCAGAACAAGTGAACATGATCTACTTAATAATAGAAAGGAGCTAATAATGCGCTGGAGTTATTCTTTTATTACTGCATGTGTAAGAATTTATATGCGTGTTTTCTGGGGATTAAAGATCATTAATAAAGAGCGAGTAGCAGGAATTACTGATTGCATTATTGTAGCAAATCATATATCGGCGTATGATCCACCATTTATTGGAGCAATAATTCCAACAGAGATTCATTATCTTGCTAAAGCTGAATTATTTAAAAATAAATTAATGGGAGCATTTCTGGTTTATGTAAATTGTATTCCTGTTAAACGTGGTAGGATAGATAAATCTGCTATAACTATGGTCAAACTTGTTCTCAGAAAAGGACATTCAATTCTAATTTTCCCAGAAGGTACAAGAAAATCAAGTAAGGTAAAATCAGGAATTGGTAAATTTGCAATTGAAGCAAAAAAAGATGTTTGTCCTATATATATACATAATTCAACTAATTTTTGGAAATGTTTCTTTAGAAAAGATAGACTTAAAATAGTTATTGGTGAAAAAGTAAAAGCTTCAAAATTTATTAAAATGGAAAGCGCAAAAGAAAATTATAAACTTCTGGCAGATGATATAATGGAGAAAGTATACGGATTGGAAAATGAATGTTAAAATAGCTAAGAATTCAGGATTTTGTTTTGGGGTGAAGAGAGCAATTAAAATTGCTCTTAAAACATCAAGAGATAATCATGAGATAGTAACTTTAGGACCAATTATACATAATCCGCAAATGGTTGAAAAACTTGAAAAAGAGAATATATTCAAAATTGATGATATTAAGCAGATTAAAGGACGCCCTACCATAATCCGGTCGCATGGAATAAAAAAAGAGATCTTAGACGAACTGAAAAAAAATGATATTGAGATCATTAATGCTACTTGTCCTTATGTTTCAAAGACGCAGGATTATATAAAGTCATTATCAGAAGATGGTTACGAACTAATAATTTTGGGAGATAGTAATCATCCTGAAGTTGAGGCACTTCGATCATATGTAGATGATGATGTTATGATCGTGGCAAATGCTGATGAACTTGTTGAAAAACAATTTAAAAAAGTGGGAATTATTTCTCAAACAACAAGAAGAGTTGAAGATCTTCAGGAACTTGTAAAAAAGATTATACCTAAATGTCATGAAGTGCGCGTTATAAACACAATTTGTAATGCTACAACAATCCGTCAAAATTCAACTTTAACTTTAGCAAAAGAGAGTGACGTAATGATCGTTGTTGGTGGGAAAAATAGTTCAAACA
>CAZSOM010000043.1:3489-9779 GCA_964608295.1 uncultured Candidatus Cloacimonadota bacterium | reverse complement strand
TTGAAATATTTCATCATCTCCTTTTAATAACGTAATCCAGGCATTTTCTAAAGGCAGTCCATTCGAATCTTCCACGTTTACATGAAAGTAATTTGAACCTAAGACTACTTCATCCTGATAGTCGACTACTAGTTCTTGCGGAATGCCTGTCCAGATCTCCATTCCGGGATCACCCATCAGGTTATTCCAATATGAAAACTGGTGAACAGCATTACCAGGATTACCTGGATAGTTGAGATAGAGATTTAATTTACCTCTATTCAAAGCTCCACCCATATGATATATTTCATCAACAAAAATCCCTTGAAAAATCCCAGCATCTACGCAGTTATTAAAGCAGGTATGGGTATTCCCGGTTGCTGTAGATATCGCTGCAACAGCACCTTTCAAGTTTCCCGGTGTACCAGCTTTTAAAAATCCTTCGCTTATACAATCTTGAGTACCTTCAAAATCACCGGTTACGCAGGTTATGGAAACAACCACAGGCAGCATGTTCCCGTTATTCAGGTTATCAATATGATTGGTATTCCAACCGCTCATGTTTGCAAAACCACGATAATTAAAATAACTAACTCCAGCATCGATCCCGCTTTGCATTTGGTTCACCCAGCTTCCCATAGAAGTATCATAAACCTCCTGGAATTCAAAATCGGGTTTATTGTATTCCATCATTTGTTTGATATTCTGTTTTGTATCTACGCAGGAAGGTCCGGAATCTGAGGGGTCTCCCACAAGAAGTGCATTGTTATACCATTCAGTCTGAACCAGATAAGGTTCTTTTTCATAACTTAGAATCTTTGCAACAATAGTTTGAAGTTCCAAAAGAGTATTAAAAGAAAGTCTTCCCAGAAATACATCTGCCAGAATGTCATTCCCTTCCAGCATAGCATATATATGATCACCTTCACCGTTGTAAATTCCACCATCTAAATGACCAGTTGGAATAGAATAGTCTCCTCCTGCATCACCCACCAGACAGACAAACTCAGGAGGATTCTCCCAGTTGTCATAAGCATCCTGGATAAAACTTTTAATCTCGTTTAAGGTAGTTCCGGTTTCACTTGTGTTTGCCATAACCACTTCAAAGCCTTTCTGATGTTTCCAATCAACCAGGATCTGTAAAATGCCTGCAACACTTGCATCATCCGGATAGATGAAGAGATAGCTTGGTTGTTGAAAATCAGTATTATCACGCAAACCTGTATCGTAATTCACTATTGTAGATTGATACATGGATTCAAAGTAACCTGATTTTTTCCGTTGTTTGCTTTTCTGATTCAACCCGCTTACACCATTACATTCAATCGTAATTTTCAGATTCGTGTAAATGCGTAATTCATTCTCTTGTGGATTGTACTCGAAAGGATTTATTGTAATTGGAATTACGCGGAAATCCCGCATGATAGCCGGAGTTCCTAACTCAACTATATTTTGAGGGAAGATTACATTATCATTATAAAATTCTTCATCGATTTCAAAAGAATTGTCCTGTCTCTGACTATCCGAGATCAACTTCTGTCTGGGATAAACAGTTATATTTTCAAGTACTTCGTCACTCTTGGAAGTTATCTTAAATGTGATCTCTCCTTGAGCTGGAGCTGCTATAAGTCTTGTGAATCTTGGCAGATCAGGCTTTCCCACCTCAACGAATTCTCCCTCGTTCCAATAGGATATTCTCTGATAAGTTTTCCCATTTTTCTGCTTTATTTCTGTTTCGTATCCATCCAAATTAAAGCTCAATTCCGTAACACTATGATCAATTGTTTCAGCTTCAAAAAGCTCGCTTGCTGAATTTTGTGGAATATCCTTCCAAATTGAAAATAGATTTGTTAAGGCAATAACAAGAAATAACGTAATTATAATTTTTTGCATATACTTCCCCTTTATTTAAATATATTGAATAATTAAAGCAATTGATGTTCCATGCTACTATTTGTAAGCTAATGTTATTTGATACAAATGATTTATAGAATGTAATCTAATAAATCGTGAATTGAATTATTATATATTTGATAACATAAAGTTAATATATATAATCATTTCTATAATTCATAAATTAACAACTGATTGTTTTTAAAATTATATAAATGTTTATACATAGTTCTATACTCTGCGAGTAATTACTTAAAATCGCTAATATTTCCTTCATTATACTGTGCGGTTATGTACACAAACTGTCCGTAATTCTACACAAGGGACTTCATTTACTTCACTTAAATTATGAACCGAATCCATATGCGAAAGAATTGACAGAAAATCTGGAAATAGGAATTAGTGAGAAAAGGAGGAGTGTTATGAAAAAAACAATAATCCTGATCATTTTTTTAATTGTTATATCTTCTATAAATTGTTTTGAATTTAATTTGAATAATTACATATTATCAACCACGACCTTATCTGATAATCATGAATTAGAATCATCCCTGCTATACAGACCTGAACTTGGACTAGAACTATTCAAACATAATAATATTGTAATAGATAGTGAGATTTCAAACGATTTTAATTTAACATACAACAATAGTGAATTGGAACTTTCTTCAAAATTATACAGAAGCTGGCTTAGATATTCATCATCTCAAGCAGAATTAAGAATTGGATTGCAAAAAATTAATTTTGGTCCTGCACAAATTCTGCGTTCACTTCAGTGGTTCGACAGCCTTGATCCCAATGATCCAACTCAAACAACAGAAGGTGTTAAAGCACTTCTTGGCAGATATTATTTCTTAAATAATGCGAATATTTGGTTATGGGGAATTTGGGGAGATCGCAACGAAACATCTTTGGACAATTTCTTTTATGAAGAAGATAATCTCGAGTTTGGTGGTAGAATCCAATATCCTTTCCAATCTTGTGAAGCCGCTTTTACATATCATCGGCGAAAGCTATCAGATTTTAAAGGATTTGAAGATCGTTTTGGATTTGATGCGAGATGGGATTTTGTGATAGGATTATGGACAGAAATTTCAACCTCTCAGAAACATGCTCCTTCCAATTATTATACAGCCCGTTATGCTTTACCGTACAGCATCACTTTAGGAACAGACTATACACTTCCTTTTGGTCTTTATATTCTACTAGAGTATTCCAAATTTGATCAGAATAAAACTGATTTTTATGATAATACAATCAATTCCAAAGTAACCGCTCTTTCATTGTCCTATCCAATAAGTTTGTTTGATAATATCAGCTCGATAGTTACTTATAATTATAAAGATGAAAAGGGATACAGCAGCTTAACTTATCAAAGATCGTATGACTATCTATCCGCTTATTTAAAAATATTTATTAATCCTGAAAACAGTTTTTTCAGTAATACATCTATTCAATTATTATTAGAAACTAAATTTTAAAAAATAAAAAAAGGAGAAACTATGGCTCTTATTAAAATTAATGAAATGTTCAAAAGTTATCCAATAGGAAAAGGAAAATTCACTGCACTAAAGCATATTGATCTGGAATTTGTTAAAGGTGAATTTTCGGGAATAGTTGGTCCAAGCGGTTCAGGGAAAACAACTCTGCTTAACATAATAGGTTCGCTGGATACACAAACCGAAGGAGAAGTTGTAGTTATGGGAAATGAAATCCAAAACCTTTCCTCAAAGAAATCAGCCAAATTGCGCCGTGAACATATTGGATTCATATTCCAGACTTATAATTTGCTGCCGGTTTACACTGTGTTCGAAAATGTTGAATTTCCTCTGCTTCTACTCAATATAACCAAAGCAGAAAGAAAAAAGGCTGTAATGGAAGCATTGGAATGGGTCGGGTTAAGTGATAAAGTTAAATCCAGACCTTCCCAACTTTCCGGTGGTGAATGCCAGCGTGTTGCCATTGCCCGTGCTATTGTAAAAAAACCTTCGCTGGTTTTGGCAGATGAACCTACTGCCAATTTGGATGCTGAGAACTCTCATCATATCCTCAAAACAATGAAAAAATTAAACGAAGAATTGGGAACAACCTTCATTTTTTCTACACATGATGCAAAAGTTATAAAATATTTACGCCGCAAAATCACACTTATGGATGGAAAGGTTGCAAAAGACGAAATCGTGAATGGAACAAATTAATGAAATTTCTATCACCTGAATTTCTTTCTATTATTACCTCTGTCATCCTGAGTTCATCGAAGGATGAAGTTCTCTTGCAACGCAACTCACAGAACTTTACTTCTGTCATCCTGAGTTCATCGAAGGATGGAGTTCTCTCTCAAGATAGCTTACGGAGAATTCCTCCTCACTTCGACAGGCTCAGTGCGACATAAGAAGTGGATAGAAAATATGGGTAAAACTTACTGGGTATACATTGTGAAATGCTCTGATGGAAGTTTCTATACTGGTTCCACTTCGAATATTGAAAAGAGACTTTCTGAACATCAGAATGGTGTAATAAAAGGATATACTTCTTCAAGAAGACCCGTGAAGCTTGTCTTCTCTGAATGTTTCGAAAGTGCTTACGATGCAGTTTCAGCAGAAAGACAAATCAAAGGTTGGAGAAGAGAGAAGAAAATGACTCAGATATTTAACACATCTATACTCGACAAAAGGTTCTCTTTCGTCCTGAGTTCATCGAAGGATGGAGTCCTCTTGCAACGTAACTCACAGAACTTTACTTCTGTCATCCTGAGTTCATCGAAGGATGGAGTTCTCTCTCAAGATAACTTACATAGAATTCCTCCACACTTCCCTTCGTCAAGCTCAGGGTAAACTTAGCTTAGTGTGACATAAGAAAAGATGAAAAATTTGATTAAAAAAGAAAATATTGGAGGTAATTATGATCTTCAAACTGGCCTATAGAAATATAATGGGAGTCGGTTTCCGTACCTGGCTCAACATCTTCATCCTCTCACTTGCCTATTTTGCCATTATTGCCTTGCAGGGATTTTATGTAGGTTGGCAGGATGATGCAACTCGTGAAATGAAAATCTGGGATATTGCCGGAGGACAATACTGGCAACAGTCCTATGATCCTTATGATCCTTACTCTCTGGAAGATAGCCATGCTCCTATTCCAGAAGAGATAAATAACCTGATTTCTGAGGGTAATGCAATCTCTCTGCTATTCACTCCTGCCACTATCTATCCTGAAGGTAGGATGAGAAATATTATTCTTAAGGGAATTGATCCAAATCAAACTTTAATAGATCTTCCATCTAAATTTCTAACTGATTCCGAGAATGAGATCAACTGTATAATCGGTTCAGGATTTGCTGATAATTTAAAGATCAAAGAAGGAGATTTCATTGTTTTACGCTGGCGCGATAAGCATGGTGCTTTTGATGCTGTGGATGTTAAAGTAGCTCATATTTTTTCAACAACTGTTGTAACGGTGGAAAATAATCAAATTTGGATTTCATTACCAATTCTACAGAAAATGCTGGGACTTGAAGATGAAGCAACGATCATTACAGTAAAAAATGAAAAATTCAATAAAGCCTTTGCAGGATGGAAATATAAGAATCTGGATTTTTTACTACAGGATCTTACGAATATGATCGAGGCAAAAACCGCTGGATCTTCAATAATGTATGCAATTCTATTGTTCCTGGCAATGATCGCGATCTTCGATACACAAATACTAGCGATCTTTCGACGTAGAAAAGAGATGGGCACAATGATGGCTATGGGAATGACACGACCTAAAATAATTCAGTTATTCACACTGGAAGGTGTTTTACATGCTGTTATGGCAATATTTTTAGGTGCTTTGTATGGGATTCCTTTATTGCGTTATTTTGAAAAAGTGGGGATGCAGCTTGGAACCAGCGCAAAAGATTGGGGATTAAGCGGAATTGATGATGCTCTCTACCCCGTTTACGGTTGGAAACTTGTGCTGGGAACAATTATCTTAGTGCTTATTATTACTACTATTGTAAGCTATCTTCCTACGAGAAGAATTGCAAAATTAAAACCGACTGATGCTCTACGCGGAAAAATGACAAAGTGAGAAGAATATGTTGATTCGAATAGAAAAAAATTCTTATCCCCCTGTCATCCTGAGTTTATCGAAGGATGGAGTCCTCTTACAAGATAACTTACAGTATTTTTCATCCGTCATCCTGAGTTCATCGAAGGATGAAGATCTCTTGCAAGATAACATACGAAGATTACCTCCACACTTCGACAGAGCCTGTCCTGAGCTTGCCGAAGGGCTCAGTGTGACATTAAAGCATGAACGATTTAAGGATTTACATTAGTAAATCTTCCAAAGTTCTTCCTCGTCATCATGACGATTCATTCACGATGTTCTTTTAAGGAAGGATGTAGCCAAATTACGAATTGAGAATTAGG
>CAZSOM010000043.1:0-3479 GCA_964608295.1 uncultured Candidatus Cloacimonadota bacterium | reverse complement strand
ATTGTAAAATGTTCTGATGGAAGTTTCTATACTGGCTCCACTTCGAATATTGAAAAGAGACTTTCTGAACATCAGAATGGTGTGATCAAAGGATATACTTCTTCAAGAAGACCATTGAAGCTTGTCTTCTCTGAAAATTTCAAAAGTGCTTACGATGCAGTTTCAGCAGAAAGACAAATAAAGGGATGGAGTAGAGCCAAGAAAATTGCTTTAATTAAAAGAGATTTTAATCTTTTGATGAAATTATCGAATTTGAAAAATGCAAAAACAAAAGGAGGAAAAGATGAAATATATTAGTAAATCAATTTTGACTCTTACACTTCAAACCATCGTCATCCTGAGTTTATCGAAGGATAGAGTTCTCTCTCAAAATTTCTTGCGGAGAATTCCTCAACACTTCGATAAACTCAGTGTAACATAAGAGTATGAGAGAATGAAATGTTAAAATTAATTTGTAATTTACTAATTATTTCTAATAAATTATAAGGAAAGAATTATGATTAAATTCCTAGCAAAAGGTCTCTTCAGAGATCGCTCCAGAAGCCTCCTCCCCATTCTGATTATTGCGGTTGGAGTTACCATCACCGTACTTATGTACAGTTGGCTAATGGGATTTTCCGTCATGTTCATCGAAGAAAATGCCAGGTTTGATACGGGACATGTTAAAATAGTTACAAGAGCATATAATGCACTAATCGATCAAAAGCCTTATGATCTTGGCTTACTAAATGTGAATGAGAAAATTAAAACACTTTCCAGTGAACATCCAGAAGTGCATTGGCAGCCACGCATTTATTTTGGCGGTCTGCTGGATCTACCGGATGAAGATGGAGAAACACTGAGTCAGGGTGAAGTTATTGGATTTGGAGTTGATCTATTTTCTGATCCATTTGAATCTGAGCTTCTGAATTTGCAGGAAACACTCACTAAGGGAAGTTTACCAAAGAAAAAAGGTGAAATCCTGATCAGTGAAGAAGTTGCTGATAAACTTGGCATTGGTATTGATGACCTTGTTACACTAATTGGAAGTACAATGTATGGTTCGATGGCAATGAGCAATTTCACTGTGAAAGGAATGGTTCGTTTTGGAGTGCAGGCAATGGATCGAGGAGCTGTGATAGTAGACATTTCAGATACTAGATCATTCTTGGATATGGAAGATTCTGCCAGTGAAATTCTTGGTTTCCTACCGAAATATAATGAAAAAATAACCTTTGAAATATCTGATACTTTTAATGCAGAATTTAATGATGAAAATGATGAATTTTCTGATATAATGACTCCACTGAGAAAGCAATCTAATATGGAGTTTATGTTGCAGTCAATGGATCAAAGACTAGGAAGTTTCATCTTTGTTTTCATTTTCATTATGTCGCTGATCTTGTGGAATTCCGGTTTAATGAACGGGATCAGGCGTTATGGAGAAATTGGAGTAAGGTTGGCAATCGGAGAATCTAAAGGACACATATATCGCTCTTTAATAGTTGAATCAATTCTTATCGGAATTGCAGCTACTATTTTGGGTACAGCTATTGGACTTGGTCTTTCCTACCTGCTTCAATACAATGGTTTCGACATTAGTTCATTTATGAAGAATTCAGATATCATTATGGGAGCTACTATGAGAGCTCAGGTAACTCCAGTAAGTTATTACATTGGATTCATACCAGGAGTTCTTGCTTCTGTAATTGGTGCTTTATTTTCAGGAATTGGAATTTATAAAAGAAATACTGCACAACTATTCAAGGAGTTGGAAACATGAAAAAGCTCATTACTTTTACATTTATAATTTTTTGCTCAATGGTTTACGCTGAATATCCAGATGGGAATGAGATCCTCCGGCAGATCGATGCGAACATGTATGCCAAAAGCATGATCTCATCTTCACAGATGATCGTGCATGGCAGACGCGGCAGCAGAACAATGAAACTCAAATCCTGGACAGAAGGAGATGATAGATCATTCTCAGAATACCTTGCTCCTCCCAAAGATGCCGGCACGAAAATGCTGAAACTTGAAGACAAGCTTTGGATCTACAATCCTTCTGCTGATCGTACGATCCAGATTTCCGGACATATGCTGCGCCAATCTATGATGGGTTCTGATATCTCCTACGAAGATATGATGGAAGAAAATGAGCTTATAGAGGTTTATTCTGCTGTTACAACCGGAGAAGAAATTGTAAATGATGTAAGCTGTTGGAGGTTAGAATTAACCGCTATTACGGATGATGTACCTTATCGAACTAAGAAAGTTTGGATCGATAAGAAGAAATTGATCGCCTTAAAAGAAGAACGTTATGGTAGAAGCGGGAAACTTCTTAAAACAACAGAGATCCATGAAGTTATGCAGATCGATGAGCGTTGGTATCCCAAAAGAATGATCTTTAAAGATGTATTAAAAAAAGGAAAAGGCACTGAATTCATTATAGATGAGATCCAGTTTGAGGCAGATATTCCAGACAGCAGATTTTCCAAAGCTGCTTTGAGGAAATAACCTGATTCTGTAGTAATTTATTTCATCATCAACAGTCATAATAATTTGCTTCTTAAATAATCTTTGTTAATGTATATACATTAATGGAGGATATATGAAATTTATAAATACTGCCATAGAGATGGAAGAATTAACTCAAAATTATTATTTAGACCTGGCTGAAAATTGTGCTTCCTATGAAGGTCTGAAAACTATACTTAAAATGCTGGCAGGAGATCATGAACAACATGTGGTAAAATTTAAACAAATGGCTGAGAATGAGTGTACAGAGTTTAAAAGTACACTCGCTTATGAAGCTACAATAAAATATTTCCGAAATTTGCAAAAAGATAAAGAGACCTTCAGTTGTAATATTGACCAACTAAATATGTATAAGAAAGCTCTTGATTTGGTTGGCAAAAAACTACACTTTTATAATAAATGTGAAGCTGACCTTGATAATAAGAAAAACCAGGCAGCTCTTATGGAGATAATAAAAGAGGAAAACCAGCACAGACACGTTCTGCAAAACTTAATTGAAATGATCAGTAGACCGATGGAATGGATAGAAAATGCTGAGTTTAATCATATGAATAAATATTAGTAATTAATGTAAACCCTGAGAATGTTTAAACTCTAATGTCACACTAAGCTAAGTTTACCCTGAGCTTGACGAAGGGAAGTGTGGAGGAACTCTCCGTAAGTTATCTTACTAGAGAACTCTATCCTTCGATGAACTCAGGATGACAAAGAAGAAACTTTGGAAGATGAATTAAAGGAAATCAAATGGATATAATGGCTCACTCTTTATGGTCACTAATTTTACTACCGGGTCCACCCTCAATTGCTAAAGTTGCCTTTGGCATTGCTCCTGACGTTACTGTTTTCGCCACCAGTCTCATAGTTCAAGCTGTTAAAGGCAAGATGCAGCCTGGTTTTAAAACTCGATTGGAAATGATGGAGTGGTACAATAAACCAGAAAATCGCTGGGTAATAAATTTATA
>CAZSOM010000042.1:0-9903 GCA_964608295.1 uncultured Candidatus Cloacimonadota bacterium | reverse complement strand
GAGGGTTTTTAACACCCTACCTAGTGGTTAACAGCCACCCGATCTACCGCTGAGCTATTCAGGATCACTTTTAATAATGGATTACTTTTTAAATACGCCCCTTTTTGTGTCAATATTATTTTCTCGAAAATGAGCTCATCATTATCATTTTTGTAAAACTCACTTCTCATACGTATTTACTATTATACAAATATGTTGAATAATAGTAAAGTCCTAAATCACACTTGACAATATCCTCGAAAATTTTTTTTTGCATATCTGAAATTCATTAATACTTAAAGGAGTAATTGAAATGATTCGTATACAAAATCTAACGAAAGATTACGGTTCAGTACGTGCTGTTGATCATGTTAATTTTGAGATCAATGAAGGTGAAATCCTCGGCTTTCTGGGTCCGAACGGAGCTGGGAAAACTACAACCTTGAGAATGATAACCTGTTTCCTTTTACCTACATCCGGTAATATTGAAGTAGAAGACATGAATATCCATGATGAGCAGATCGGTATAAAAAGACTCATTGGTTATTTACCAGAGCATAATCCGCTTTACATTGATATGACCGTTTATGATTATTTAAAATTCATTGCTGATATCAGGAAAGTCTCAGATTTCAAATCACGTATGAAAGAAGTTATTGAACAATGTGGATTGAATGGTGTTGTGCATAAACCTATCAATACGCTTTCAAAAGGTTTCAAACAGCGTGTTGGAATTGCCCAGGCAATTCTACATAATCCTAGAATTTTAATTTTGGATGAACCTACAAGTGGACTGGATCCAAATCAAATCGTAGAGATCCGTGAGTTAATTATTGAATTAGGTAAAGAAAAAACTCTGGTTATCTCCAGCCATATTCTGCAGGAAGTACAGGCAGTTTGCGACAGAATTATTATCATCAATAAAGGCAAAATAGTTGCTGACGGTTCTACTGAAGAATTGAAATCTGATTTCCAAAGTAGAACAAAACTAAAGCTTGAGCTAATTGCATCAGAAAAAGAGATTACTGAGATTCCCAATAATGTTGAAGGCACATCGATAATTACTGTAACACCACTTAATGAAACTACCTTTAGTTTTGAAATTGAGTTTGATTCAGCCAATGATAAACGCGCAGAGATCTATAATTATATTAAATCTAAAGAGTGGATATTATTAGAAATGCATCGTGAGCATGTTAGTCTGGAAGCGGTATTCCGCAATCTTACAATTGAGGGAGGAAAAAAATGAATTTAGCAACTACAATTACCAAAAAAGAAATTAAGAGTTATCTCAATTCACCTGCTGCTTATATAGTGCTGGTAATTTTCCTTTTACTTAGCGGTTGGTTTTTTGCCAGTCCTCTGTTTATCAATAATCAGGCGAACTTGCGGTCTCTCTTCGGAATTATTCCATTATTATATTTGTTTTTTATTCCGGCTATCACGATGGGGCTAATTTCTCGAGAGAAAAATACAGGTACAATAGAATTACTGGCAACTCTTCCTATTACGGATACACAGATAATCATGGGAAAATTTTGGGCTTCTATTTCACTGATCGGAGTTGGTTTACTCTTCACATTAGTACATTTAATCACGATAGCAATCCTGGGAACTAATATTGATTACGGAGCTATCTTTTGCGCTTATATTGGCCTGTTATTCCTGGGTGCTGTTTACAGTGCTATCGGAATTTTTGCTTCCAGTATCACTAGTAACCAGATAGTGTCGCTGATAATTAGCTTCTTCATCATCTTCTTCTTCTTTATCATCAAGTTTTTTCTCTTTTTTGTTCCTGATTTCCTGGTTGGGATCTTTCAATTCATGAGTATTGATTACCATTTTTCAAATATTACTCGTGGAGTTATTGATACACGGAATATCATCTATTTTGTCAGTTTGATCGTGCTGTTCCTAAAGTTGGCGCAGATCTCGCTGGAAAACCGGAATTGGAAATAGGAGGATATGATGAAAAAGAAAACAACAATCGATCTATTAGTCCTCATTGCAATTCTCATTTTTGTGAATCTTATTTCAATTACTGTCTTCAAGCGTTTTGATCTTTCATTGGGGAAAATATATTCCCTGTCCAAATCCAGTAAAACCACTGTGAGAGATCTGGATGACAGGCTGATAATCAAAGCTTATTTCTCCAAAAACATGCCAGGTGAATATGCTGATTCACGACGTTTTGTGCAAGATA
Source organism: uncultured Candidatus Cloacimonadota bacterium (assembly GCA_964608295.1). Classification (GTDB taxonomy): domain Bacteria; phylum Cloacimonadota; class Cloacimonadia; order Cloacimonadales; family TCS61; genus Tenebribacter. The sequence goes on along the minus strand of CAZSOM010000042.1, from coordinate 7,721 downwards.
TCCTTTCTGAATACCAAGCATATTCTAAAGGTAATCTCAAATTTGAATTTCTTGATCCAGCAGATGAGCAGGAACTAAAAAAAGAAGCTCAGCAGAATGGCATAATGCCTGTATCCATGCGTGTTGTGGAAAATGATAAATTAGAGATCAGGGAAGTTTATATGGGCTTAGTGTTCCTCTATCAAGATAAAGTCGAATCACTTCCGATGATCAAGAATACTCAAGGTTTAGAGTACGATGTTACAAGTAAGATCAAGAAGATCACAGCAAACGGACTCAAGAAAATCGCCATTTATGATCCTGACAAAACGGAATCTCAACAAATGCCTGGTAATCCAGCACAAAATGATAAATATGCCAGTATTGTTCAATTCCTTTCAGAAAGTTATGAAGTCTCTAAAATTGACCTTACTCAATCGGTAGAAGATAATGTTGATGCTCTTATTATTGCTGGAATTTCTGACTCTCTTGAGATGTCACAACTGGTGAATATTGATCAATTCCTTATGCATGATGGGAACATAATCCTTTTCCAGGACAGAATCAAAGCAGATATCCAACAAATGTCTGCAACTCCAATAAATTCCAATTTATTCAGACTTCTCAGTACTTATGGAATTTCAATTAAACCAAACCTGATCACTGACGCTCAATGCGGAAAAGTAACAGTACAACAGCAGCGCGGAATTTTCCGTACGCAAATTCCGGTCAATTATCCCTTCTTCCCGATCATTAACAACGTGAATAAAGATAATATACTGGTTCAGAAACTTGATTATATGCAGTTGATATTTGCCTCTGAGATAGACACAGCTAACCTGCCGGAAAATGTTACTTTTGAACCTTTGCTTTATACTTCAGAAAACAGTGGATTAGCTTCGATGCCACAATTGGATATTTCCTATCTTCCCTATATGAATGTAAACTTAAAGAGCATGCTGATCGATGAACCAAAAGTGGTAGCAGGTATTTACAGCGGTAAATTTGTAAGTAATTTTATGGATCACACTAAATCAGATGAAAATGCTGTGGGCAGCTCAGAATCAGGTAAGATACTCTTGGTTTCTGATTCCGAATTTATTCAGGAAGGAGCCGGAGCAGGTGTTCCCGGTAATAGAGATTTCGTTCTGAATGCTGTTGATTATATGGTTTCTGAAGGTGCACTAATTGAGATCAGATCACGTGAAACACAATTTACGCCATTAAAGGAAGTTAAACCCGGAACCAAAAAATTGATTCGCTGGATCAATATTCTCTTCCCTTCACTTCTACTAATTTTACTGGGAATGATCCATTATAGAAAAGAACTTAAACGAAGAAAATATATTGGAGAGCTTTATGAATAAGAGACAAAAATTATACATATTGACCCTTGTCGTTTTGGTGATTGTATTCCTGCTTACACGGACAAGTAATAACGTGGAAAAACGAATCAAGTTTTTCCAGGCTGATTCTGCCAAGATCACAACTATTGAAATATCAAATATTAAAGACACCTTGAGATTATCCAAAAGAGATAATGAATGGATGATGGTTGAACCATTCGAATATCCAGTTAGTGAACAGCAAATAAACAATATTTTCGCAAAAGTATTGCAAGTGCAAACGTCGAATTTACCAATTTCGGAAAATGAAAGTTCTTTCGATACTTACAAAGTTACCAGCAGTCAGGGAACCGGTATTAAATTCTATGATAAGAACGACAAACTATTAGATGAAGCAATAATTGGTAAAAGCTCATCTTCAGGTTCTACTCCAGTGCGCAGACCTGATGAAAATAAAATATACAAACTGGAAGATAACATAAGTTATCTTATCTCGACTGATACAAACAGTTGGAGAGAAAAGACTATCCTGGAAATTGACAAAAGTAATATCTCCAAGATCTCAGTACTGCATGAAGCCAATGCTTATGAACTAACCTTAACTGACTCTCTCTGGCAATATGCTGATGGACAAAGTACATTGGGAGTTGATTTGAACAACAATACTCTCAAAGATATTTTAACTTCGCTTTCTAAAATTACGGTTTCCGGTTTTTATGATAACATGTATAAAGAATACCAAGATAAACTTGTTGAACCGGATCTTGAGATCGGGCTTGAACTATTTAATGGTTCCACACATTATGTACGTGTAGCGATGGATAAAGATCCCAAATATGTTATGCAGTTTGATAATGATACTGAATTCCTCTATTCAGTTTATAAAAATTGGGTAGAAAAATTTACCAAAGAAGCTATGGATTTTAAATAGATTGTCGTTAGTTTTTTAACTAATAGGATAAGCCCGTTCTTGACGAACGGGTTTTTATCTTTTCGGTTTTTTCTAGAAAGTTACTACTTTGTAAGACCAACAGATTTAAGGTTGATCATTTACAACAATCTTGAAGAATTTCTTCTCTTCTCCTCCAATTGGATAATCATAATTCAAATCAGTAACAGTATCTATCAGGTGTGCTGGGTCACAAACAAAATCGTCAGAATCTCCAGCATAGATCTTGTACCAGATGCCATTTACTTCCGGGTATGAATTACCTTGGAAAGTTCCAAATTCAATTTCTTCCCAAATTAGATTCATGTTGCTTCCATTTTTAGTAATGAAGACTTCAGTTTCATCCGGTGCAATATTATCTACAGAATAACCGGAATCAGGATTTGATTCATAATATTCATACAGATCATGATAAACAACTTTGAAGTTGGAATAATTTATATCCACAACATTGGAATCTAACAAAGTAGGAGCTATCAGAGCATACTCTTCATATAACAGAGCAGGAATTGTATCTACAAAAGTCCACACATCTCTATCTCTCTGCCAGTAATAGACCTCATCGGGATTCACACTAAACTGTTCAACAACCTTCCAGGGCTCAGCAAACGTGTTTTCAACTGCTTGTTCGTTCTGTTGAACTCCATTTTTCCCAGTAACCCTCTTAGTATCAAAGTTCTCATCCAGTCTCCAGACCGAATAATAGGTATCAAGAGTATAAAAATCATCATAAGCGCATTTATCCCAGACTATTTGCACTTGATGACCCTGATCAAATGGAACATCATCAATAGATGTGATGATCGGTGGACGCTGATCCAGAATAGGAAATAAGAAACCCAGATAACCTGTGTAACTACTGGTGGAAACTTCTCCTACTACATATTCTCCAAAGGCTGTTTTATTGGAATAGAGAGAAGTTGCCTGATGTCCACCAGCGGAATTGAACGTACTGTGAGTAAAAGTGTAATCCTGAGCAATGAGAGGAATAATGAAGAAACACATTAGCAATAATAATATTGGTTTCATCTCTCCTCCCTACCTACAATTCACATATACTTTTATCTTCCCTCTGCCGTTGGAATCTTCTAACGCTTTACCAAGAATACCAATTCTCCAATTATCATCATCATTGATATTGCGAGCATATCCGTTATCAGCAATTGTTAATTTCTCACCTGTTTTTATATTAGAATTACTCTCCACATTTACATCCACAGGACCAAAAACAATTACAGATAGGTAATCACCATTTGAAATTGAACCTTCAGTATATCGTAAACTTTTATTAATATTTGTTTTGCCATCTTCCAATTCCCTTATTTCTTCACGTACATAAACCTTGTATTCCACTACACCCAAGACAGCTTCTGAATTACTAGAATTAGCTTTTGTAACATTAACAACAGGTAGCTCATCATCTTCACCGAGAACATCTTCTTCATATCCTCCTGCAATACAGACTAGGTCTCCTGATTCGAGTATTTCGTTACCAACATAACGAACATGCGTACTCTGATTGCGTGTTGTTATATTGCAACCATTTATTTTGTCAGGTGTGTATAATCCCCATTCCTGACTTGTTTGTGTTGTATTTGCATAAACACCATCTAAATAAGCATATTCAACATAAACTCCATTTGCATCTGTATTTTCGACCCAAACACCATCTAAACGAGCATATCCAACATAAACTCCATGTGCATTTGCATTCGCGACACAAAAACCATACAAACCAGCATTACCTACAAGTACTCCACTTAGACCGGTACTATTGACAGCAACACCAACACTTGCATTACCTACGAATACTCCATATAGACCGGCACTATTGACAGCGAAACCATTCATATCTGCATTATCCACATTTATTCCATCGAAATCAGCGTTAGAAACCTCAATGCCATTCAAACCAGCATTACCTACATAAACTCCATCTCCAATATCATTATTCAAGGTTAAGGTTGGGGCAGAACTAATCGCATTAATCGTGTCTGGACCGGTTGTGTTCACATAAAGGTCATCGAAAGAACCGACATTAGTCAAACCTGAGCCATCTCCGACAAAAGATCCGGCAGACATAGTTCCTGATATGGTTGCATTACCGATCACATCCTGCTGTACAAGCCCGGAAAGAGACACATATTCAATAAGATTAGTATTCTCTGCACTTAAAGCGTAAGGAACAGATTGCAGCTTTTGCCGGGGAGTCATTTCTTCTCCACCATAGAAAAAAGTAATATACAGCTCTTCAAAATCAAAAAGTTCTGGAGTGAACTCAGTTAAAGTTCCAAGCTCTTCTGAAAAAATTCCATCTACAATTTCGACAGTTAAATGCTGCTCACTCCAAAGTATATTATTTACAGGATCATAAATCCGGAATTCCATAAATTGTGTGTCATTAACCGGAACACCGTTAGCATCCTTGAGAGCTCCCTGGAAATTAATTGTCTCTGGTACAGCCATAAGGTTAATTGATACGATCAACAGCATAATAATGAATACAAAATTACAACTTTTCATAGTTTCCCTCCTAATATTAATTTGTTATAAATATCCATAATTTATTATTTTTACTAATTAATAACTTCTAGGAGCATACCATGCGAATCATCAATCAATGCTTTAAAGTAAAATATTTTTAGTAACTCTTTAAGTTTCAATACGATAAATTGTTTTTAGTTTTTAGGCGTCAATGTTTTTATGATATCAACTAATTTCATGTACAAAAAAAGGGCAACCCTTGCAGGTTGCCCTTAATTGTAATATTGTTAATCACTTAATTGCTGTTATATAATAAATTTCTTCTCATTAATTATTGCTGTTCTCCAACTGGTTCCAGCAAATATACAGGAAGGATTATATTTTACGGTTGATCACTTACAACAATCTTGAAGAATTTCTTCTCTTCTCCTCCAATTGGATAGTCATAGTTCAAATTTGTAATTGTATCAATCAAATTAGCTTCATTACAAATAAAATCAGGTGTATCTCCTGCATAGATTTTGTACCAAATACCATTTATCTCAGGATAAGAGTTACCCTGGAAAGAACCATATTCTACTTCTTCCCAAGTTAGGTTCATGTTACTTCCATTCTGAGCAACAGAAACCATTGTTTCATCAGGAGCAATATTATCTACAGAATAGCCGGATTCAACTGAGGAACTGAAATATTGCCATGGACTTGGTGTATGCGCGGAGACGAAAAAGTAGGACAGATAATCTCCAACAGTTGTGGAATCGAAGAATGTTTCTGCCAAGGCAGAATATTCTTCCCATTGCATGGCAGAGACATTAGCTATATTCACCCAGGTGGTATCTTCGCGTTGGAAATAGGCGTCGTGTTCAAGTATCGCTTTATTAATATCATTTGTAACCGTACTTTCTCTATCTAATTCGAAAGGATACTTCTCCCAAATATTATAATTAACAATAGGTACTGCACTGAACGCTTGATCCCAAAAACTTCTTTCCCAGGTGACAATTACATAACGACCCTGGTCATTGGGAACATCTGGAATAGCAGTAATAGACGGAACCCCGTTAGATTGATCAAAGTAGCAAGCCCCCATATCTGCTCTTGAACCATCCGGATTTAAAGGTGATGCCGGATCTCCAGTATCGATGCAAGGAGAAGCGTAAGTCAAATTGTAGTTATTATTTGAGGGACTTACAAATAACGGATCTGAATTAATATTGCCTGTTCCCGTATAACCACCTTGAATATCTGAATAAGTTGCAATAACAGAACCGGAATTAATATAGATCTCTTCGGGTGAATTATTCCACAAAATTGAATTTATTAAAATCGGATAGGAATTATCACAGTGAATTCCACCACCAGAAGAAGCAGAATTACCAATTATTGTTACATTTACTAAACTCGGATTGCAATTATTATAACAGGAAATACCACCACCAACATCAGCATAATTACCTGTTATTGTTACATTCTGTAGACTCGGATTGGAACCATTCTTGAATGTAATTCCACCGCCATAATAATCTGGATATGAGCTAACACCAAGCCCATTAATAATTGTGAAACCTGTTAATAATGCAGTAATATCTTCACCACTTTCAAAAGTAACGACACTACCACTACTATTCCCATCAATAATGGTTGTAGAAATATAAGAAGTACCTGCTGTCGTTAAAAATAATGAACCAACAGTAATGAGTTTTCCATTGTAGTTAATGTTCTCCACATAAGTACCGGACTGTACAAGAACAGTATCTGTATTGGAAGAAGTATCAATTCCATGCTGAATAGTTGCAAATGGATATTGCTCTGAACCATTACCCCATACATCAGAACCGGCTGTAGAGATATGCCAGACATGACCACTATAAGCAGGAGGATTTACAGTAATGTAATCCACTTTTATCTCAGTATCTGTGGAATCATTAACATCGGTTACTGTAAGTGAAACTGCATAAATCCCTGGTAACAGAAATTCATTAGAAGGATTTTGCAATGAAGAATTATTCCCATCACCGAAATCCCAATACCATTCATCAATTACTCCTGTACATGGCATAGAAAGATCTGTAAAACTAATCGTTAAAGGAACTTCTCCATCTGTTATGTCCGCTGTAAAATCTGCGTCCGGAGGAAAAGGATTCACGGTAATATAATCTACCTTTGTTTCCGTATCTGTAGAATCATTAATATCGGTAACTGTAAGTGAAACTGTATAAATTCCCGGTAACAGATATTCATTAGCAGGGTTCTGCAAAGAAGAATTATTACCATCCCCGAATTCCCAATACAATTCATCAATTAATCCTGTTCCTTGTGTAGAAAGGTCTGTAAAATTAACCATCAGTGGATGGTATCCATTTGTTGTATCCGCAGCAAATTCTGCGTCAGGAGGAAGCGGATTTAAAATTTGATCATAATAAAATGCTCCCATATCTGCAATTGTACCGTCCGGGTCATTAAATAATTGATCTGGATAACCGGTATCTATGCAGGGTGAAGTTGATTGCAAGTGATAGTCACCATTACCGGCATCCACAAACAACGGATCATCATCAATATTATCATCGCAGAAAACTGTACCGTTATTATTGTTTACAATTCCAGCTTCTCCACCTTGTATATCTGTGTATGTTGCTAAAAAAAAACCTGAATAAATATAAATCTCTTCGGGTGAATCATTCCACATTATGGAATTACGTAATTCCGGAACGGAATCATCACAGAAAATCCCACCACCTAAATTAATAGCAGAATTACCTGTTATTGTTACATTTACTAAACTCGGACTGGCTTCTAAACAGTAAATTCCACCACCAGCATAAGAAGCAGAATTACCTGCTATTGTTACATTCTCAAAACTCGGACTGGAATTATAATAACAAGCAATACCACCACCATTATAAGCAGTATTACCTATAATTGTTACATTCTCTAAACTCGGACTGGAATGATCACAGAAA
>CAZSOM010000041.1:0-9932 GCA_964608295.1 uncultured Candidatus Cloacimonadota bacterium | reverse complement strand
TTTAAATTAAAGAGTGAGAATGTTTGACGTCCGATTAGATAAAATTGAAAAACCCTCTCTGAATCTTTGATGAAGAGACCTATCAAAATAAAGATGATATCAGGTAGAAGATTCAAAAATCTTTCTACTGTAATTCCATTTTTTATTAATCGATAGCTAATATAAATAGATAAAACAATTATCGAGATACGAGTGTACAGACTCATTATAGCGTGATCTATATTGATCAATTTCAGGAAAAGGAACTCAATGTTGATCAAGGCAAAAATTGTAAGTATTATTATTGCAACTTTTTGGACTCTATCTCTTTTTGTTTCTATCATTTTTTTTAAATCAATTAAAATGGATCTAAATATTTAAAGCTTTTACTATATTCTCTTGAATTACATCTATCGGATCATCAGCGTTCACTCGAATGAGTTTTTCTTTCTCTGAGAAATATGATATTACTTCAGATGTATCTTTATAGAATTTCTCGATCCTTTTGATTATTGCTTCTTCGTGATCATCATCTCTTTGTACTATCTTACCTCCACATTCATCACAGACTCCTTCCTGTTTAGGTTTGTGATAAAGAAGGTTATAATCTTTTTTGCAATCAACGCAGTTTCTACGGGAAGAAACTCTCTCAAGTGCTTTTTCATCAGATAGCTCCAGAAGAACAACTTTATCAATTGTGAAGTTCTTTTCCAAATATTTCAATTGTTCCATATTGCGGGGAAATCCATCTAAGATTGAACCGTTTTCAATGTTAGCTAGTGCATCCTCTACTATTTGGAAAACATACTTGTCCGGAACGAGTTCTCCCTCATCCATAAACTTTTTTGCAGTAAGCCCCAGCTCAGTATTTCTTTCAATATTTTCCCGTAAAAGATTACCTGTCGTAATATGTTTCCAGCTATAATTCTCTTCAAGGATCTTTGCCTGAGTTCCCTTGCCACATCCCTGAATTCCAATCAATAAAATATTCATTACATCTCCTTTAGTTAACTTATTCACTTATTACATCAAGAAGACCTAATTTTATTTGTATTTTGGCGTCAAGTTTTACATTAATTTTAAGCCGATTTAATGGATCGTAAATTCTTAGTTGTGCACAAAACAATTGACCAATAAATTTACATTTTTTGAATAACATTTATGGAAAAAATAGTAATTACAGGAGCCAATGGATTTGTTGGCAGCTCATTAGCTCAAAAGCTGTTAAGCAGTGGCAATGAGATAACATGCCTTGTAAGGACTGGTTCAAATATTGATCTTATTGAGAATAAGAAAGATATCGTTTTTGTTGATTACAAAAATGCAAATGAAATTAAGAAAATCATTTCTAACAAAGATGTTTTGATCCATACTGCAGCAATAGTTAGAGCTCCGAAATGGAAATCTTTCCAGAAAGTTAACATTGATCTAACCCAACAACTTGTACAAATTTGTAATGGATCATCTCTTAAACAATTTATTTTCCTTAGTAGCCAGGCTGCAGCTGGACCAACATCAAGTGAAAATTCCCTTAAAAAAGAAACAAACTCTGCTGAGCCTGTAACTATGTATGGACAAAGCAAACTGCTTGCAGAAGAATTAATCCGAAAGAACTTGAAGACTCCCTGGACGATTGTTCGGCCTGTTTCTGTTTATGGAGAAGGTGATAAAGATTTCCTTGAACTGTTCAAAATGGTTAGAAATCACATCGTGGTAATTAATAGTTTTCGAAAAAAATTTTATAACCTTATCTATATTAATGAACTAACTGAATTAATTGAAAAAACAATAAATAATGGAGTTGCATTTAATGAAACTTTTTTTGCGGCAAATCCGAGTGTTATAAAAAATAATGAATTACACAAATTAATTGGTAAAGCAATTGACTCGAAAACCATTACTCTAAGAATTCCTGAGTTCCTGCTCTTCCCTATTGCCTTTATTTTAGAATTTATCAGTAAAACTTTTCGAAGTAAATTTCCTGTACTAAATATAGATAAAGTAAAAGAATTCAAGCAAGATTATTGGATAGTTGACACAAACAAAGTTAAAAAGAAATTGAACATTGAATTTAAAGATGATTATTTATTAAATTTTAAGAAAACCTATAAATGGTATAAGGATAAAGGATGGATATAAGAAGGCTCTTCTTAATTTTAGCAACTGTCGTTTTAATGACTTCCGTTTGGGCTCAAGCTGAGTTAGAAGAACCTTCCCAGCCAGATACGTTAAACATTCAATCTGCTGTGATTGACACATTGGAAGAGAGAATTGATCCAAAAATACTTCTTGTTGAAATGAACAATTTCCTTGCTGAAAAAAGAAAAAATGAAGATGACCTTTTCCTGCCGAATCTAATTTATAACGAAAACTTCCATCTCAGTTCACCTTTTAACCTAAATATGCGAATTACAAAAAATGGATTTTCTGAAATTCCTTTTGCAACCAGTAATTTTCAGACAGTTCAGAATAACAGAAGCATATACAAAACAATTTACAAAAGAGGAAATATTTTTTACAACTCCTGGGAATATTCTCTCCCTGTTGCTATCACAGAGACTTATATGGGACTTGGTGATAATGACATGAATAACATTGCAGTTTCCCTGATGAAGGGTAAAATCTTTGGGATACCTAAATTCGATATACAGCTTGATTATCTAGGAGAAAAAGGTAAATGGTTAGGTTATGAAGATGAAGCATCTAGAAATTTCCATTTACATTTAGTTTATGATCTGGATTTTGCGAAGATTCATTTTGATAATACTATAATTGACCAAGAGCTTCCAGGTGAAAAAGATATGGATGGATATTTATATGCGTTTGATTATACTTCAAACAAAGAAAATGAATATTCATTAAAGATTGAGAATAAAGTAATTGATCTAGGAATTAAATACAAATCAAATAATTATAAAATGCTTGATGTCTTTCGTAAAAAACGTGATCTAATCCAGTTTCTGGCACTGAAGAAAATAAAAGTCAGGAATCATAAACTTGATTTATCTTATGAATTGGTAGCTGAAGATATTTCAACTCACATTTATTCAACATTACAAAATACAGCAAGAGATGATTCATATCATATTCTTTCTTTTGATCATGATTCAAGTTTGTTAGGATTTAACTTTGGAAATACAGGCTGTTATCAGGATGAGAATAATTTCCAATTTAACTCTGAACTCATAAAAGAGATTTTTTATGGATTTAATCTGTTTGGAGAATACAGTACATCATCAAATGATTTTTTTTTAGATTCTTTGCCTTCAATTTTTCAAAACCAATCTAAATCCAGAATTGGTGGTGGGATTTTGATAGATCCCTTTCTATTAAAATCTAAAATAACAATTGGGCAGCATACTATTGAGGGTTTTAAAGGTGAATACTTCGAGGTTCAGAATCAATTAAATTTGAAAATGTTCAATAGAGTTGGAATTACATTCAAACAATGGTTGAGAAATGAACAAACAACAGTTTGTGTTAATTTAGATAGCAATTACAACTTACACTCATTCCCAGATTGGCAATTATCAAACTTTGTAGAATTGAGTTATTTGTTAGATTATGATAATGCCATTAAGTTAGGTCTAAACCACATTTATCATTCCAACTTTTCATACACACTTGAAGATTTGGATACGATATTTACAAATGATACAAATAACTTTGATGCATATCTAAAAATACAATTAACTGACAGATTTGAAATTAGCGTTGATGCTGTTAATTTATCTAATAACAAAGTTATGTTCACAAATAATGATCATCCAAGTACACATTTTAATTTTAATGTACATTGGATCTTTGCAAATTAGGAGACATTTTATGAATTTTCAAAAAATTATTTTTTTAGTACTTCTTCTGCTGGTAACTATTACAATCAGTTTTTTAGTTGGTTCGATCTTTGAAGAAAATATTTTCAATATCAATGAATTCGGATTTCAGTTTTTAATGTATTCAATTGTAGGAAGTTTTATTTTTTTTAGTATAAAATATTTGAGAAATTTTGACACTATAATTATTGTTCTTTTTCTTACAATCATATTTGCATTTATTATGAAAGGAACATCACTTAATAAACAATTTGGTGGATTATTCCAACTTCATATCTATACTTTCCTATTATTCATTGTCTTTACTCTAATCATGAAATTAACCTGGTTCAGATTCAAATATGTCAGGAATATTACGTTTAGTATTTTAGAAGCTATTGGCTATCTATTTGTTCATTTAATTATGCACGTTCTACTCAAAAAATCGTTTCATGGGCAATATACGTTACTCTATTTTTTAAATGGATTAAAGATAATGATCACACTTGGCGTGAGTTACAGTATGGTAGAGTATGTTTACGCCAAGTTAGAAGTGATGTTCTTTAAAACTCCTGAACTGATCAAGCCAATTGAATATGATGATTTTGATGAACTTGATCAATAGTTAAAAATACTACCACCAATGAACTCTCTTAAGATTGAATTTGAAGGAACAATATTATCCTTAATATTATAAATATGTTCAACGAGTTTCCACAATCTAATAGCTTCAGAATAATGTGGAGAATATTCCGAGATAGAATGCAGAATCGGAAGAATATATTTTTTCAGCACACCTAATTCATAAGTTAGAATACTATTGAACATAAAATCAGCGTTTTCTTGATATGGGAAAATATTTTTATCTTCGCCTTCTCTCACAGAATTCCACATCTCTAAAGTTTGTTCTCCTGAATGTCCTCGATAGTTGTGATCTCTTACTAATCTTCTAATTTTTCTCGAATCAGTTGTTGGTATCCTGTTGTGAGCATCAATGTTAAGGTTATTTAAAGCACTTACATAAATACGTAGTTTCTGATTGAATGGAACTGAGGAAGACAATTCATCATTCAGACCATGAATTCCTTCCATAATCAAAATCTCATTTTCTTCCAGCTTCAATTTCTTATGACTCGGTTCTCTGATTCCCTGCCTGAAATTAAATTTCGGAAGTTTAACTTCTTCCCCATTAAGAACTTTTTGCAAATCATTATTTAACAGTTCGAGATCCAATGAATTGATATTTTCAAAATCTAAGTCTCCATTCTCCTTTTTAGGGGTCAGGTTTCTTGGTAGAAAATAGTCATCCATCCCAAGAATATAAGGTCTTAATCCATTTACTCTCAGGTGAATAGAAAGTCGTTTTGCAAAAGAAGTTTTCCCAGATGACGAAGGTCCCGCAATGAGAATAAGTTTTGTATCTCTATTGCGTGTGATGTGTGTTGCAATATCAACAATCTTTTTCTCGTGAAGTGCTTCTTCAACCTGTATGAGATCTTTAATGTTAAAGTCTTTCACAGCCATGTTGATAGCATTTACAAAATGAACGCCCAAAATATTGAGCCATTTATCATGTTCCTGATGTGTTGTAAAAAGTTTTCTGGAAAGTTTGAATTTCCCATTAATTTCTTTAGAAAATCTATTAGGAAATCTAAGCACTAAACCAGGTGCTAAATAGACAATTTCAAAACTCTTGATATATTTTGTGTTGATTGCAGTATGACCGATCAGATAATCATAATAATCTCCACATTTAAGAACATCAACTGCATTATGAGTAAGATGTTTAAGAATATCAGGTCGATTCTGCTTTGTGAAAATATCCGATGCTTCAGAAGATTGAAGTTCGATTTTTTCTATTGGCATTTCATTTTCTATAATATTCTGCATTTCATCTGACAGTAGGTTAATCTCTTTTTCTGAGAATGTATAATTGATTACTTCCGCGTAAATTCCATCACCTATAGAATGTTCTATAACTAATTTCCTTTCCTCTTTGAAGATTGAGTTGAAAGCTTTACATAATATGAATAAAGAGGTGTTCTTGTATATTGCATCACCATCAATACTCGATCTGGAAATTCCTTCTAATATTGTATCTGAATTTATCTCAGTTTCATTTGTAATGAAATTGTTATCAATTTTATAGGCAATTAATTGTTTCCCATTATCTAAATTCTCATTTATAATTCTCTTAACATCCAAGGGCTTGGATAGAGCGATCTTTTTAAAATAATCACCATCAATTCTAATTTCAACAGTAAACAAATTCCCTCCTTTTTGTGTGAATTTGAACTTTGTTTTCTTAGTTTCTTAGTCAAGAAATTATTCACAAACTAATTGCTTTAAAATTGATTTGATATGACTTGATAAGGCTGCAATGTATGTATCTCATATTTATTGAATTTAAATATTGACTCATAATCTATGGAAATAAATTACGCAATTCGGAGAATGAAAATGGATAAAAAATTAAAAAGAAACATAGTTCAGCACTTAGGAATAGTTTTTGGTTCAATTTTATTTGCTATAGCTTATTCCTGGTTTCTAGTTCCATACAAAATTGCACCTGGAGGCATTGGTGGATTAGGTCAAATATTTTTTCATTTTTTCAATGTACCAATTGGTGTTTCAATGATCATGTTTAATGTTCCATTATTTGTTCTAAGTTTTATATTTCTAGGAAAACGTTTTGGACTTCGGTCGCTTTTTGGTATGTTCACAACCTCAATTTTAGCCGATCTTCTCAGCTTAAACAATCTTCATAAAATTGGAATTATTAAAGATCTTTCAAAATATACGTTTATAGACAATGATAATACGATCTACGCAATGCTTTCACCTCAAGATATTTATTTATCAGCCATCGCAGGATCTGTACTACTCGGTTTAGGTTTAGGAATAATTTTCAGATTCAGGGGTTCGACCGGAGGAACAGATATTCCTGTAGCCTTTTTAAAACAGAAAACAGGAATTTCAATCGGTATGGGATATTGGGTAGTTGAAACAATCATAATAATGACTATCGGTATTGTTTTCAAGGATATGAAATTGATTATCTGGGGATACGTAAACCTATTTATTACTACTAAGATCACAGACCTTGCTAGCGAGGGTCTGCCCTATGTAAAAGGTGTATATATCATTTCAGAAAAAAATAGTGAGATTAAAGAAAAAATATATGACAAAATCCGACGTGGAGTAACATTCTTTAAAGCACAAGGCGGTTATACAGGAAATGAATTCAATATTTTATTTTGCGCGATGAATCGTCGTCAGGTTGCGATGATAAGAGATATCGTGAAAGATATTGATCCAAAAGCGTTCGTATTACTTACTGACGTAAATGATGTTATGGGTTATGGTTTCCGCAGTAGAAATTTAGATCTAACTGATAAGGATTCTACATAATTAATAATTCAAACTCGAAAACTATATATTATTCAACTTATAATGAATAAAACTCATACACTAAATATAATTATTTCGTCTATTCATAAGAATTTACAACATTAGTGTTGACGTTTATGTCGCTATTCTAAATTTTATTCATAAGATTTTGTATGAAAGAGGTAAAAAGAATGCATTCTATATTAATTATTGAAGATGAAATTAGTACACAGTTACTTATTTCAAGCATATTAGAAGAGAATGGCTATAAAACTTATCTAGTAGCAGAGGGTAATAAAGCCTTAAAAAAATTTAATTCATGCAAACCAGACATTGTTCTATTAGATATACATCTTCCAGGTGAAGATGGAATTACAATTTTACAAAAAATAAAGGAAATTGATCAGGATGTAATAGTTATTATGATCTCTGGAACAAGTGTGATCAGTAAGATCGTTGAGACAATAAAATTAGGTGCATATGATTACATAAAAAAACCTTTCAATCAAGATGAGCTACTCATTGTCATTGAAAGAGCTTTAAATACTCAAGAACTTAGCAATCAACTTCTAAACCTTAAGAAAGAGTTGTACTTTAAGAAAAATAACATAATTATCGGACATAATCCTCAGATAAATAGAATTTTAAAACAGGTAGAGTTAATTGCACCGACTAACATGAGTGTAATAATTCAGGGTGAGAGCGGAACCGGAAAAGAGGTTTTTGCTAAATTGATTTACCAAAAAAATGATCATGAGAAAAGACCATTTGTGGCTATAGACTGCGGTGCAATTCCTGATACTTTGGTAGAAAGTGAGTTATTTGGGCACGAAAAGGGATCTTTTACTGGAGCTTTATATTCTAAAGCTGGAAAATTTGAAGAAGCTAATGGTGGGACATTACTACTAGATGAGATTACAAATATGCCAATTGAAGGGCAGGCAAAATTACTAAGAGTTTTAGAAGAGAAGCAAACAACCCGTCTTGGTGGAAATAAATCTAATAAAATTGATGTTAGAGTTATTGCAACATCTAACAAAGATTTTATTTCAGAGATAAATCTAGGAAACTTTAGAGAAGACCTTTATCATAGGTTAAATGAATTTCAAATATATCTACCCTCACTATCTCAGAGAAAGGATGATATTCCCGAATTTGCACAAGAATTTTTAAAGAATGCAAATGCAAAGCTTAATAAAAAGATTACTGGATTTAGTTCAAAAGCAATGCAATTATTACTTGATTATCGCTGGCCAGGTAATATTCGTGAAATGAAGAATGTAATTAGTAGAGCAGTATTAATAACTGATAATAATGTTATCGAACCACAGCAATTGTCAATTCAAAAGCAAGACAAACAACCTTTAAATTTAAATCAACCTCAAATTAATGTTTCTAGTTCTTTAAAAGAAATGTTAAAACAATATGAGATTGACATAATCCAAAACGCTATAGAAATTTCTAATGGTAACAAAACCAAAGCTGCTAGATTATTAGGTGTTAATATTAGAACATTACATCGAAGATTCATTTAAAACTTATAAAAGTTACGACATTCTTAGCAGTGTCATATTTGTCTTTTAGCGTCATTTATGACGCTTTTTTATTTATTTCTACATTTTCACAATAACCTCTACCAAAATTTATCTCCTTATTTTCAAACATGTTAGCATCTCACTCCTGATTGAATAGACAACTGGCATGGTTGTTGCAGATTACTAGACTAAATTAGATTTGGGAGTTGTGTTATGAAAAGAATATTTTTTATTTTATTTATAGGCATATTTGCAATATCCCTATTCGGAATGAAGTTCTATATTTCAGATAGTGATACCGAAAGTTACTATTTTGGGGATCGAACAATAAATATTCAAGAAATCGGAGATCATCATTATATATTTACTCCTGCTTCTGGAGATTTCTCAGATGTCCCATTCGAACCAAATATAAGTACAATTTCAATTGATCAAAGTAGAAGTATAATGGCATCAAAATCTAATTCAGCAATTGAAGTGTATTCTGCAAATCCTATTACAAGCAGTTCGGCATCATGGTTTCATGTGGGAATATCCACAGGTCATGCACTTGGATGTCTTTCCCATTTATTGGAAGAGATTGATGGTATTATAGATCCATCCAATGTTTATGTTGGAACAATTAGTTTTACTTCAAATCTGATTGGTATAGCTGAATATTTCGATATTGATGTTATATCTCGTTCGATGACTGGAATGTC
Source organism: uncultured Candidatus Cloacimonadota bacterium (assembly GCA_964608295.1). Lineage (GTDB taxonomy): Bacteria > Cloacimonadota > Cloacimonadia > Cloacimonadales > TCS61 > Tenebribacter. Next base: position 515 of record CAZSOM010000041.1, on the reverse strand, counting down.
AGATCATTATAATGAAACTTATGCTCCTGCATTTACTGCGCTGGGAAAGCTTATAGTTTATGTTCATGGCAGTAATTTAGATATCAGATTAGCAAACCCCAGCTATATAGGCACTATAGTAACTGTTGTCAAAGGTTGTAATTCTGGAGCAAATCAAGGTAGTTATGGACCGGGATTAGAATTATTCTATAATTCAGGATATAGTGAGTCTTATTCAGCTCCGCATATAGCTGGCATGTTTGCAAAATTGAAACTAGAGACAGGAAAAACATGGAGTGAAATAAGAACTGTAGTTGATGAAACATGTAGCTTTGATGAATGGCAGGAAGATGGTGGATATGGTGCTATCAACTATGATCTAGCTCTTTCAGAATTGCAAGGTGAACCAATTACTGTTGTTGATGAGATCTTACCTTCAGCCGGAGGTAACATCACAATTGATGAACTTGAATCAATAACCTTCTCAATTGATGCTTATGATCCTGATGGAAATACTTTAAACTATAGTTGGAAAC
>CAZSOM010000040.1:0-10059 GCA_964608295.1 uncultured Candidatus Cloacimonadota bacterium | reverse complement strand
GATTATCCTGCTCATCCTGATTTGACAACTTATCCTGTGAAATATCTCATCGTTTCCGATCGGATGTTCGAAAGTATTCTTGCAGATTTTATTGAATGGAAAACAAAAAAAGGATTCAATGTTGTGGAAGCATATACAGATGTAATTGGAAGTTCTGCCAGTGCGATCCAAACTTATGTTCACGATCAATATAATGCCGGAACTTTCGAAGATCCTGCTCCTTCATTTGTTCTATTTGTAGGTGATACAAATCTAATTCCAGCTTCAACTGTTGGTTCTTCATCAGGAAAAGATACGGATTTGTATTATTGCAGTGAGGACGGAGATTATTTCCCTGAAATGTTTTACGGCAGGATGTCTGCCCGAACTTTAGATCACTTACAAGCTCAGATCGATAAAATTTTATATTATGAAAGGTACGAATTTTCTGATCCGACTTATCTTGATGATGTTACCTTAATTGCTGGAGCGGATGGAACCTGGAATACGCGTGTTGGTCAATCCACTGTACAGTACGGTACTCAGAATTATTTTAATTCAACTCATGGTTATGATGTAATAAACACATATTTAACAAGCTACAGTGGATGTTATGATACAGTCAATGATGGACTTGGTTTAATCAATTACAGTGCGCATTGTAACGAAACTTCCTGGGATGATCCAAGATTGTCTCAATCTACTGTGAATTCGTTCACAAACGTTGGAAAATATCCTTTGGCAATTGGTAACTGCTGCCTGGCTGCTGATTTTGGTTATACCGAATGTATTGCTGAAACCTGGATGAGACAGGAAAATGCTGGAGCAGTTGGTTATATCGGTTCTTCTCCGTCTTCCTATTGGTTTGAAGATTTTTATTGGTCAGTTGGAGCTTTCCCTATTTCCGGAACAAATGACGGTTATGTCCCAACTTATGAAGAAACTACCTGGGGAGCTTATGATGCTGGTTTTATGAGTGATTATGTTTCGCAGGATGCACTGATTTTTGTTGGAAACCTGGCGGTAACGGAAGTCGATATTCAGGGATATGAAAGCCATTCAAGCCCGTTGTATTATTGGCAGGCGTATAATACACTCGGTGATCCGTCTCTGGTAATTTATAATACTCAAGGAGAAAATAATTCTGTAAGTCATCTTCCTACTTTTCCAAGTGGAGCAACCACTTTTGAAGTTACTGCAGACGCTGGTTCATATGTAGCAATCTCTTATGTTGATGTTTCTGGTAGAGTCCTACTTGGTTCAGCTTTAGTTGATCTATCTGGTGTTGTATTAGTTCCCATAGATCCAGTTGTAACCTTTGGAACAGTTGATATTGTCGTAACCGCACCACAATGTAAACCTTACGTTCAAAACGATGTCCCAGTTGCTGCTTTAACAGGACCTTATGTATCAATCGATAGTTATTCAATCGATGCAGATGGAGATGGTATTATTGAGTATGGAGAAACGGTTTACTTAACAGTAACCTTAAAAAATGTTGGTTCTGATCCAGCCACAAATGTGAATATGGACCTAACACAAAGTGATGCTTATATCACACTAACGGATGCAGCAGAAAGTTTTGGAACAATTGCCGCCGGAGCTTCAGTTACACGTACAAGTGCCTACATTTTCACTGTTTTAAATTCTGTACCTGATGCTCACGCGTTCCAGTTAGATGGTGCTATTACCTGCACAGAAGATACCTGGAATGATGACATGCATTTTACAGCTTATGCTCCTGATCTTTCTATTCAGAGTGTAGCAGTTGTGGATGGAGGCAATGGAAGACTTGATCCTGGTGAAACTGCAAATCTTGAAGTCACAATTAAAAATAGCGGTGGAGCGGTTACCAATAATGTAAATGCGATTCTTTCAAATTCGGATTTATACATTACTATTAGCGATAATTCAGATGGTATAGCTTCTTTGGCAGCAGCTTCAACCGGAGTTGTAACTTTCACAGTAACAGCTCCTTCTAGTACTCCAATTGGTCATACTGCAGATTTTGATGTTGCCATGACTGCTGATAATGGATATTCAGCTAATGATGCTCTATCACTCACAATCGGATTGATACTGGAAGACTTTGAATCCGGTAGTTTCACTGCATTCCCATGGACTAATGGAGGTAATGAAAATTGGTCAGTTGTTACTGAATCTCCTTACGAAGGAACCTATTGTGCAAAATCAGGTACAATTAATCATTCACAGACTTCCGAGCTAATTTTAGTAGCAGATGTGATAACTGCTGGAAGTATTTTTTTCTATCGTAAAGTCTCATCTGAGAGTAGTTATGATTACTTGAAGTTTTATATTAATGATGTTGAACAAGAAACATGGTCTGGTGAAGTAGCCTGGAGTGAAGTTAGCTATTCTGTTGCTGTTGGTACAGATATAGAATTCAAGTGGCAGTATATGAAAGATGTTTCTACAGACTCAGGTTCTGATTGTGCCTGGGTAGATTACATTATTTTCCCAACTATAAATTTCCCAACTCCTGCCAATATTACAATTACACCAACATTTTTTGAAAAAATGTTGCGACCTGATAATACTACTTCAGATATGCTTGAAATTGGTAATACAGGTGAAGCTACTCTAAACTATATAGCTAATATCAGCTATATCGAAAGAAGTACCAGTACTAGTAAGAGTAAAAGGTCGAATTCAATGTCGGAGAGATCTAGAGATTATTGTTTATCAACCTATAGTAACTCTGGTGCAGGTGCAGATGATTGGATTGCAAATGTAAGTTTTAATACGATCAATAATACATCATCATACAATGATCCTGACAGTTACGGTGATTATACAAGTGTTTACACTGATGTAGAACTTGGCTCAACTTATCCTTTATGTGTAACATTAGGATTTGAGGGAACATTTTATACACAACATGTTCGTGTATGGATTGATTGGGATCAGAGCGAAATTTTCGATGCTGATGAGAGTTTCTATTTAGGAACTGCACCAGATGATGGTACATATCAGATCTGTGATGATATACTTGTTCCCTTAACCGCAGTTCAGGGAAACACACGTATGAGAATAATCGAACAATACTCTTCTGATCCAGGAGCAGCTGGAGCCTGTGATAGCCATACTACAACTTGGGGTGAGACAGAAGATTATACAGTAATTGTTGGTAGTGGATCAAGTATGAGCTGGCTCTCTTTAGCTGGAGAAAATTATATTAGTGGTGATGTCCTTGGTGGAGATCCAGACGATGTTATCTCAGTAGGTTTTGATGCAACTGGTCTTACCGAAGGAGAGTATCAAGCAAATATTACAATAAATAGTAACGATTCTGATGAATCATCAATCATTGTTCCGGTTATCATAACTGTAGGTGAAATAGTACAACCGGACAATCCAATAAATGTTAATATATCAATCTCTGGTACATTTTTGACTTTAAGTTGGGATAGTGTTCATAATGCAAGTTCTTACAATGTATATTCTTCATATGAGCTTGGATCGGGATATACTTTAGAAGCTGGCGGTATATTAGATACTTATTGGACTACAACTATACTTGAAAATTTGAGTAAAAAATTCTACCAGGTAACAGCGGTAACAGCTGAGGATTAATGAGAATAATTAATTAAAAAAATAAAATGGGTACGAAGATTTAGAATAATAATGATGAATAAACAGTTTTTTAGAAAGAAAATAACATGGATAATAACTATCGTGATCTTCTCAATATTCTTTGCTAATGCTAATGCTAATGCTCAAACGATCATTGGTGAAGGATTATATGAAGAAGATTTGCTTAATTATGTAGTTACAAATTACAAAACTTCTTCAACATTGGGTTATACTAATTGCAGAGATGTAATGTATTCGGAAATTGATTTGAAACCGGGTAATCAACTCTCCGGTATTTATTCAGGTTATTCTATCACTATGGATCTTGAAGAGGATCCAAGTTCATATGCTTATCAAAATGGAATTAATTGTGAGCATACGTGGCCTCAGAGTATGGGAGCAGGTGATGAACCACAGAAGAGCGATATGCACCATCTTTATCCTTGTAAAGATAATGTGAATTCTTCCAGAAGTAACGATCCTTTTGGTGAAATCCCAAACTCAAATGCTGACAGATGGTACAGGTTGGATGAAGTTCTTTATATAGTTCCTAGTATGAATATTGATGAATATTCTGAAAAAGAAAATGATGATCCCGATTATTTTGAGCCTAGAGAATCCGTAAAAGGTGATATTGCACGTTCGATGTTCTACTTTTATGCAATGTACCAGACATCTGCAAATACAGCATTCTGGAATTCACAAAAAGAAGTTTTACATGATTGGCATTATGCAGATCCGGTAGATGCTGCAGAACTTGCCAGGACATGGGCAATAGCATCATATCAGGATAACATGCCAAATCCATTCTTGATTGACCCTACTTTGGTAAGCAGGATCTGGTTTCATCTTCCTGCTCCGGAAATTACTAACATTTATGCCAATAATAACTCTATTTATCTTGAATGGAGTTCAGTTGATGGAGCTACTTCATACAAAGTATATTCTTCCGATAATCCTAAAACAGGTTTTACTGAAGATACGTCTGGTACTATAAATGGAACAAGTTGGAGCACATCTGTAATAACCGAAGTTTTATTATATAACAGCAATCAAGTGATTAAAAATGCCATAAAGGGCAACCAGAAAAGGTTGCTCTATATTGTTTACAAAGCTTAACGAAATACAAAGAATTAACTGGAAAATTTAAACATCAATAAATCATGATAGCAATGATTTCAGCAAGAAACCACATACTGAATAAAATAAAATAAGATCAACAAGTGCTAGTTATTACCCATTTGTGTTCAAATTTTTACCAAATTCAAACAACATTTTCTCAATTTTTTTTATTACAAGAGAATATAGTATCAGAATTTTTTATCAAATAACATTATGTAACTTATCGAAAAAACTAAACTAACACTACGAGTGATTTAATTAAAAAAAGCATAGCAAAATTTTCGAGGTAAGTGCAGTATATATTTTCGAATTTGTTTGTATTTTTGGTTATTCAATATGATAACGTTGGTTATGGTAATTTAGTACAAAAACAAGAGTCCCACCAATTAGGTGGGACTCTTTGTTGTATTGATTAACGATTTACTTACTTATTCCATGATCCTGCTTCTTCTGATAATCCGATCTTTTCCAAATTTTCCTTCTCTCTAATTACGATATTATCAGTAGTGTTTTCAGCAGTTACACGATAGAAATAATTTATGCCTGTTGCAGGTTCAGAGTAGCTTTCAGTATAAACTATAAATACAGTTGCTCCAGAGAAATCATACGGATCTGTTGAACTATATACCTTGAATTGATCTACAGGTGGATAAGTCCAATCGAGTTCAATATTTCCAGCATTGTATTGAATGGTAAGATCAGCAATTGCTGGTAGTGCAGTTGTGATCCATTCTATCTGGTCATTACCTGGATCATATTCGTAGGTTTCTCCTGCGAAGTCTCCATAAGCATCTATAAAAGTTACTACTCCAGCTCCAAATGCTTTACCGGCATTATGAGAGTTTGTCCCTCCCGGATCAATCGGGAAGTTTGCGTTATTCACTGTAAGAACTTGATCATTATTAAAGAAAATAAAGGCAGATGTTCCTGAGTTATCACCATATCTGAAAGTACAATTATTGAATGCATGGGCAGGATCAACTATACCTTCACTTTTAAACCACACACCATTATAATTCATATATTCGAATATGGTATGTTCTGCACTCACAGTTCCGTTATTTTCTACTTCAAATGCATAGTAGCCAGAATTACGATGAGTAATACTCGCTAAATTTCCAGGAGTTCCAATAGTTTCCAGGAGACCTCCGTTTACGCTAAGCTTTGCGCCATCATCTACCCAAAGGGTTGAATTGCTATTTAAAGATAACACGCCTCCTGAATTTATGGTTATGTTTCCATCTCCTCTTAAAGTATTGCCATTCACTTCAAGAGTTCCTTCCCAAATGATAAGTGTTCCGCTTATTTGAATGTCCATGTCGGTATACATGGTAATAGTTTGTGCTCTTGACTCAGTAACTTCTCTATTAACTGTAATTGCAGGTTGATCGGGACCATTATTTATAGAAAAGTCAACCGGTGATTTATCTATTATCACATCTTTGAAATACCCGGCTCCAATATGATTATGAATAAATTCCTGGTCGTTTTCTCCAGCAAATACCACGGTATTCGGACTGATGTGTGTATACCAGGCGGCATTTGATGTTACTTCAAAGTCACCATGGAATGTATGGGTTAAATTTGGCACATTATCATTCCATTCCCCATCGAAAAGTAACAATTTACCAAACACCTGAATGTTATCATTTGAACGGAACTGATCGGAAGCTTTATAAACCGTCAGATTGTAGAAATCTTCCTGAGGTGCGCTGGTGGTTAATATGTTGTCTCCACCATGATTAAATATCACAGAGCAAACATAACCATGCCAAAATCCATTTAATATGCTATAATCAGTGTTGTAATTTGTCCAGTTTCCACCAACATAAATAAGCAGATCAAATGCATCATTTGCGTTTAAGCCTGCCCCAGATGCAATGGTAATGTTATTGTCGATGATTAAATTACTTCCTTGATTCATTTCCAATACACCATCGGTGATAAGTAGGTCATTTATAATGTGTACATTTTCAAACATTTCCAGGGCTGTAAATAAGGCATTGGTTTTATCAACTGTCATATTATAAAAGGTTTCTTCAGTAAGGATGTCCCCTTCACTTGGTCCAGCAAAAGTTACAGTTTGACTTCCTTCCACAAATCCGGCATTACCGACATTATTAGTCCAGTCTCCATACACTTCGATATTGTATCCACTTGGATTGAAAATACCTGAGTTAATCACAAGATCATTCATGCTAAAGGCAGCATTCGTTGTTACAGTTGCCCCCGTTTTATTGATAATAAGATCATGGAATGCAGTTGTTCCAAGAATTGATGACGCTAAACTTCCATCAAAGGTTACAGATCCATCGGTAGGAGTGAATATCCCACTAGAATTTGTCAAAGAACCTTCCAGATAAATATCTCCACCGGATACATTCCCTATTGATCCTGTATAGAACTTGATATTTAGTTCACTATTTAGTTCACTATCTGCAGTCATCGTTAAGGCACCAGCATTATGCATGTATGGTCCGTCTCCGGTAATATTGACTATACCATTAGCGTTAATGATTAGATTTCCAGCATTTAATACATTCATATACGCAGCGTTCAAAGTAAATCCATTAATATCTAATGGTGCATATAAATTTGCTACATTTGATACAAAAAGATCATAGGAACAACTAAAAAGTGCGGCGTTAGCACCGGTTTCTACATAAAATGAATAGAAGTAACTATCCGGATCATCTATTTCTATATTATTGGTTGATGAAGAACCATTAACATACATATGTGTAATACCACCTGTTCCGTTGAATTGACTTCCATTATAGAGATGAATAGTTTCTACATAATAATCACCAGAAGTTTGATTGAAAGTACTACCAGTATTGTGAACAGCATCACCATAATAATTGAGTCTAGTTCCTAATAGAATTGTTCCAGCAAGGTCCACTACCGAACCGGTGTACAAGTACATATCATTACCTGTATTCAGAGTATCTTCAACTGTTAATGAACCATAATTATAAACAGTATTTAGAACATCAACTGAATAATTAATAATATTGAGTGCTCCATTATCAATTTGAAGATTACCGTCAATATCTAGAATACTTGTAACATTGACAGTCTCTGAGCGAGTTAGTTCTATAACTGATCCATCTCTGTTTCGGATTTTTTTGCTTTTCTTTTTTGTTTTTGTCTCATCATCACTACTCGTTTTATTTATTAAGACGTCATAGAAATTGCTGCCTGCTCCCATACTCAAACTTGCATCAGTTGTTCCATACAACTCCAAAGTACCTCCAGTTGGAGTGAAATCTGTTCGACCTCCCGTGAAACTTTCTGCTGTTCTTATTGTTCCACCGGTAATTGTTTCTGTAAGCGTGTTTGATGCAGATAGATAAATACCACAAGAAGTAAAGTCAAGAACACCACCACTCATTTCAATGGATGCATCCTCGTTATAAGGCCAACTACTAAGAGAACCTGCAACTGTCATTGTACCTCCAAAAATATGAAGGTCACCTTTAAGATCAACCCATGTTCCGGTGCCGGAGTTAGTAAGATTGATTGTTCCACCGGAATTTAAATAAAAACCACCCTGTACTGCATTATCTAGAAGGTCATTAGCTGTAAAACTTCCTGATAAAACATCTACTGCACCTGCAGTCCAGTCATAGGATGCACAGATCACATCTGTCCCATCCATTCTGAGTGCTCCACCTAATGGTTTATTGATTTCTAATTCATTAAATGTTTCATTGGAACAATATTGTTGGACGTTACCACCATTGAAAATTACCCGGCTGCTTCCCTCTACAAACCCCGAAGCTCCGATATAATTTGTCCAGTTTCCTCCAACGCTAACCGGATCGGTTCCGGGTGCAAAAAATCCCTGGTTTATCACAATGTTGCCCTCGGCAGTAAGTCCTCCACCTGTTATGGTTGTTCCTGTAGATGAACTAAATGTAACATTATTAAAAACACCATCATTGGTACTGTATTTATGAATTCCCTGACTTACACCATCAAAATATACTGTACTGCTTCCACTTCCGGTAAGATCAAAGGTGCCATAATAGTTTAAAGAACCCCTTAGCCAAACATTCTCATCTGAATGATTATTAAATGCTCCGGCAGAATTTATATAGGTTAGCCCATTTATTTCCAGGTCCTCAGTGCTAAGTCCGCTAAGTCCGACAGTCCTATAAAATCGTAGGTTGTAAAAACTACAATCGTCATCATAACATCTGATATAAGTGGATGCAGTTCCTTCAAAATCAACAAATCCTTGGGTTGGATTGACATTGGCACCTGATTCAAAGTTCCAATCACCCCATACTTGAATATAAGTACTGTTATTAAGTACATCCAGGGATGATCCTGACTCCCATACGATGTCATTCACAACATTCAGGTAAGCATCTGCTTGGGTCATTTCAATGGTGCCATGAACTGTTAAATCATTATTAACAGTAAGCACCTGGTCATATATTTTTACTGTAGCACCGGAATATATTGTTAGATTATTACATATTTTGTCAGAATAATCGACGATACATGGCATGTTTACATTTGGTATTTCCACATCTTCAGTGGCTGTTGGAATGTGCCCTAATGACCAGTTATTGTTGGTACCCCAATAATTGCTACTATTCCCAGTCCAGACATTGATAGTTGGGTGAAGACTAAATACTCCTCCTTGGGAAGTTGAGAAATTATATATACTTGGACTTAGATCGGTTAGATAGTAGTATCCATTATAAGAACCTGACCAGCCCCAATTAAAATGAAAATGACTTATATCTAAAATTTGATAGCCATCTAAGTTGAAACAATGACCACCTTGAGGTGCGGGAGCCGGATCATAACCACGATAGATAAGAGGTCTTCCATTATCTAGCTCATCTCGTATCATACTTTCCCATACTGAGGTTGTATAACTTGATTTCGATAAATATTGAGCAGATGTATCATATTTAAAATAAGTAGTCATTGCAGGTACTACATCTGAAGAAGTATTTGCTCCAGAACTTGTGGGTCCATAATTCATATCTACAGAAACACCACAATGATATAATAAAGTTTGAACATCAGGATCCAGACTTGTAACATTATTTGGCATACCTGCCCAATTATAAGTAGTAGAACCAAAATCAGCAGAAAGTGTACCATAAGAAGAGGAATAACTATGTGAACCAGTTCCTGTTGTCGGTTGCCCCCAATAATTCATAACTTGAGCCATAGCAGTGGCAACACATCCAGCCCAGACATAATCATTACCTGTTGTACTTGTATCATCATCAGGACACATCTCGTTGTAATATTGTCCCTGATGCCATGTAGTAGAAAGAAGCGGTCCAAGACGGTTGAAATCTCTATTTATTTCGAAATTATCTGTTCTCACATTTA
>CAZSOM010000039.1:294-10071 GCA_964608295.1 uncultured Candidatus Cloacimonadota bacterium | reverse complement strand
AAGTAAGAATACAGGTGTTTCAGGGAATCGTGATCCAGAGAAGAGGAGCACTGATCTCCAAGACATTCACTGTAAGAAAAATAAGTAATGGAGTTGGTGTTGAGCGTATTTTCCCGCTTAACTCACCCAATATCGACAAGATCGATGTTGTGAGATTTGGTCGTGTGCGCAGAGCTAAACTCTTCTACCTAAGAGAAGCTAAAGGTAAAGCTGCACGTGTAAAAGAAAAAAGAAGATATTAAATTCTTAGAATTTAAATAAGAAGATATTAAAAAAATCTTCAAAACAATATGTAAGGGAGTTCGATTTTTCGAACTCCCTTTTTTTTTATGCTTAACCTTTAAAGGATTTCTTTCACTACATCTTTGAAGTTAATCCTTAAAAGGTTTCTTATTACTACTCTTCAACAACTCCCCAACCTTCCTTTGTCATATACAATTTCATATTGGGTTTTATAAGACAAATTGTTGGGGACACAGGCATTATGTGGCACATCCTAAGGAAAAGTATTATTTTAATTAAAACTCACCATTTAGATATTTAAGTATTCCAAAATCATCCCATATTTGTAGAATAATATCATTATATTCTTTAGAAGCATCTTTAGTTTCAAAAATATTCAAATCTTTGATTTTATCCAATATTTCAGAACTAAAATTAATCGTTTGTTTCATTTTTTTTTCAATCCCAAAAAAATATGCATATTTTTGAAATAAAGGGGTTAAGTAATAAATATGCAAATAGTATAAACATTGATTAAAATGTAATTTCTTCTCATTTTTATAATGATATTATAAATAATAAACAAGATTCTTTTCTTCAATTGTAGAATCTGGGCTACCATACCAATAAACATTGTTTATCGCTTTGCTGAGTTCAGCAATATTAAATTCTGCTTTGGATTCATCTACTAGCAATCCCCATAGATTCTGAATATTTTTAGAGTAATCAGAATCAACAATAAAATTTGAATTAGCTTTTTTTTTATCATATTCTGCATGACCAAATTCATGGTAAATAGTCTTTAAAAAAGTAAGGGCATCAATTTTCAGTTCAATATTATTTTTATCTATCATTATATTTGAGAGAATATCAATAATTATTGTGGATTTCAAAATTATATACACTTTCTGATTTGAATAGACGGTTTTCCCCTTAACTTCACATCCTGATAAATCAGTAACATTAATATTCTTGTTAATCTCATATATACAATTATTATAATCTTTACCTTCACAAATATAGACATAATCAACGTTTGTTACTTGGAGTTGAAATTTTTCATTCAGAATTTGAAATAAATTTTCAATTGATTTACTGTCTATTTCAGAACGATTATTAATAATTAGATTCATAACAAAGCAAGAAAAAGATAACCATTATTAATGCAAAGCATTAATCGACCTTCTTCCCAATCGAAACAGTTCCAGACCTGTATTTTCTTTTCCTTCTTCATTCATCATTGGATTTTGGATATTGGATTTTCTCCTTTTTCTTTTCAACCATTGCGAAGGGTTATAACCATTCGCAAGGTTTACAATTCACAATTCATAATTCATCATTGCTTTATATCTCTCTGCATATCACGCATCACGTCTTTTTTCTTAATATCCTCGCGTTTATCATACTGTCTTTTACCTTTTGCCAGTGCTATTTTTACTTTTGCCAGTCCCTTGTCATTTACGTATACTTCAGACGGGATCAGAGTCACACCTTTTTCATCGATCTGTCCTTTGATCTTTTTGATCTCCCTTCTATTGAGTAGTAGTTTTCTCTTTCGTTCAGGATCAAGTGCAAAATTACTGTCAAATTTATACGGACTGATATGCAGATTATACAGCCACACTTCACCTGCATCTACACTGGCATAACTATCTTTGAAGCTCAGTTTTCCATCTCGAATTGATTTGATCTCTGATCCTTTCAGCGCGATACCTGCTTCCAATTCCTGAATAAAGAAATAGTTATGTCGAGCTTTCCTGTTTTTAAAAATTTTCATAAATTATCCTCGCTTGTAAAAAACTGTTCATTAATTTAGCTGTCAAATTGTTAATTTCCAGCTGCCTGTTCTACCCTTGTTGAATATAATATTGAGCAGTAGAAAGGATTTGACAAAATTCAGGGTGAAACATATTCAACAGTGATCTATAAGTATTTGTAGAATAATAATTAATGAGGTGATATGAATATAATGTATGTTTGCATAAACATGATAGTTCTCTCTTTTCTGTCTGTTTACAGCATCACACCTTATATCATAAAACTGGCTAATAAAACTAATTTTCTGGACAATCCGAATGCGCGAAAAGTTCATAAGAAAGCAACACCGCTTCTGGGTGGATTAGCTGTCTTTATTGGGTTTTTTATTCTCACGATCTATATTGTGATAATGAATTTACACTCTTTCAACTACCCGATAATAGGTTATCTGCTGGGAGCTTTCATCATAGTTCTAGTTGGGATAATTGATGACAAATTTGGAATGAATCCAGCTGTTAAACTGCTTGGTCAGGCACTTTCTTGTTGTGTATTCCTCTATTCCAATAATTTATTCGAACTTTTTGGACCCTTTTACATCACAGTTCCCATCCTCTTCCTCTGGATGGTTGGATTGATGAATGCTTTAAATTTTTTGGATAATATGGATGGTATCATCACCGGGATGTCTGGAATTCTGGCTCTTGGTTTTTATGCTTTCAGTTTTATCAGCAAAACTCATTCGGTTTTAAATCAAGCAAATCTTATGATGTTACTTTCTTTAATATTTGCCGGATCGGTTTTTGGTTTTCTTCCCTATAATTTTAATCCTGCCAAAATCTTCCTGGGAGATGCGGGAAGTATGTTCATAGGTTATTTCCTCTCCACCATGGGAATATTAGCAGGCCAATTAGCAGTCACAAGAATGAATAGTCCAATTTATTATCTTCTACCCGTACTCCTGCTCAGCTATGCAATTTTTGATATTTCTCTGGTCAGCTTCATTCGGAAAAGGGATGGAAGGAAGATAAGCCAGGGTGGTAAAGATCATTCAACTCATCGAATTCATAATGCTATACAATCACCAAAAGTAACTGCAATTTTTGTATATCTCATCAATACTATTATTGTCTTGATCACAATATTGGTTTTTAAAATGGAATCGGAAAAACTCTTGATCATTTCAACAGTTTTATTCGCAGTTATTTTCTTATTTTTTGGCAGAAAGTTGGATCAGATTCCTGTTATTATACCTGAGAATCAATTGAAGAGTAAATAAATTCATCGCTGAGAATCATTGACAAGAATGCACTATCTGACGAAACTAGGGTCATTGTTTTAGAAGGAAAAATAAATTTATGAAATTAAAAATAATCTTAGTTATGTTGATACTTTTTATTTTTGTGTCAGCATATTGTGGAACGAATACCAGATTTAACATAGCACATCAACTGTATATGAAGAGCAATTATGTGATGGCTATCAAGCATTTTGATCAATTTCTGGATATAACTCAAAATGGAGCTCTGGCAACTCAAGCAGAATTAGAACGTTCTGACTGTTATTATCAGCTTGCTTATAAAGCATTAGATAAAGATAATTGGCTTTTAGCTTCCCGACTTTTCTTTCTGGCTAATTCAGAAATGGCAGATTCAAAACTTGACGATTGTTATTTCCAACTCGCAAAAAAACATTTATCAGATGATTCCCCTACAGCCGCATTAGAGTATTACGAAAAGGTGACTACATTTTTACAAGACTCCGAGTATATCCCAGAGATACTATTTAATAGAATAAAAATATACCTTGATATGAATAATAAGCTCGCTGCCTTTGATGATTATCATTTCCTGTGGAAATATCATCCTGATAATTCCTATACAAAACAGATCCAACCTTTCATTGATAGCCTGATGCCCTCTTTCATTCAGGAAGCTTTAGATTTTAGGGATTCCAAGAATTATAATGTAGCTGTTGATATGCTTTCTAAATTAGGACTGTATCCATCAGGATATCAAGATGAAATTTTTGAATATATAAGTAACATCTATCAAACGATGGCAGAAAGCTCATTAGCGCAAAAAGACTATGCACAAGTGAGAAAAGATCTTGATCTAGCCTTAATGCACGATTACTCTAAAAAAGAAGCTATTGCTGGAAAAACCAGAGATATTTGTTCTCAAATTATCAAAGAAGGTAATAAACTAATCACTTCATTTCAGTTTGATGAAGCTATTAAGATATTTGAACAATGTTACATCTTGATCCCGGATTATACGAAATGTACCAATATTATAAATGATACAATCAATAGAAAACAGGATTATCAATCTGCTTTAGAATATGAAGAACAAGCAAACCAGTTAGAGAAAAAGGAAGAATATGCTTCAGCTAAAACGTATTACGATAAATCTTATAATTTATTCAAAACAGATAGAGTGAGAGAAAAGATTTATTTGATGAACAACCTGATCAGAGCTGAAAAAAATCCGAAAGTCTTTGCAGAAAGTATCATAAAAGAATACAAACACGGTGTCATCCCTGCAAGAATAGGAGCCATGGAGAAAACACTTAGAGATAAGTATGAAGAAAGTGTTAGCACTTCAGGTTGGAAAATACACTATGCAATTGGTGATTATAAGTTTGAAGTCAGATACGATCTACTTTCACCGGAAGAGAATTATTATTTTGCCTGGCATGTAAATCTTAAAAATCGTAAAATCACTTCTCTTAATAAATTATCTGAACAAATGTTGAAAAGGTAAAGAAAATGAATAAATATTTAATCTTAGTCATATTAGTTTTTTCAACTATGCTAGTCGCAGAAGAATTTAACATAGAAGAATTTTCTAATCCAGCTAAATACAATTGGAACAATATGCAGGAAAGATTTGAATCTAGAGAAGATCTTGATCAGAAACAGAAATTGCTTCAAATATATCAAATGAACAAACAAAAGGTTGTTGGCAATATGTTGAAATCTGCTATTGTGCCTGGATGGGGTCACTATTTATCCAAAGATTATACACGTGGACACGTTTTTTTAGCTTCTGAAATTATCCTGATCGGTTCAAGTCTCTATTTTTACAGTCAGGCAATCGATGATTACAGTGCTTATAAGGATTCCAATTACATTGGTGATATCAAGCAGTTCTATCTTGATGCTAACGGTAATTACAAATATTCACAGATCTTCTTAAGTTTAGGTGCAATTGTCTGGCTTTATTCCATCTACGATTCGGTAAGCGCAACTCATGATTATAACCAGAAATATTGGAATGAACTCACAAGTAAAATGCAATCACAAAAGTTAGTTATTACACCTACCTGCATAACAGTGAGGTTCTGATGAAAAATATAATAATTATCCTAATTGTCTTGTTAACCATCTCCTGTTCTTTAGATCGCACAAATCCTCTTGATCCACTTATAAGTGGTGAAGGTTATCCTGAGGAAGTGCCAAATATTGATGTTGATACAATTGATAACCATACAATAATTTACTGGTCAGAAATGCAAAATGTTGACGGATACTATATTTATCGCTCACAAAGTTATTATGGTTTATTCAAGCTTATTAAAGATGTAGAAGATGAGGGTGCTACCAGCTTTGAAGATCTGGAAGCGATTGTCACCAACAATGACGATGAGTACTGGTATAAAATGTCTGCCTATATTATTATAAACGGTGAAAACCTGGAAGGATACAGATCGGACCCAAATATCTGGAATTAGTATGAATTTTCTGGATGATCTCAATCCTCCACAACGCCAGGTTGCAACCACAACCGAAGGACCGATCTTAGTTCTGGCAGGAGTTGGTAGCGGAAAAACACACTCCATTATTTATAGGACAGCATACCTTATAAATGTAAAACATATTAATCCTGCTAATATTTTAGTTGTTACGTTTACAAATAAAGCAGCTCATGAATTGAAGGAAAGATTGAAAAACGCATTCAATATTTCTAATTACTCATTATGGATAGGAACGTTTCATTCAGTTTGTACAAGAATACTAAGAGAAGAACAGGAAATGCTACCCTTCACTTCAGATTTTTCTATCTTTGATGATGTTGATCAAAAATCTATCTTTAAAAAGATCTATAAGAAACTAGAAATTGATGTTAAAGATTTCCCACTACGAAGAGTAACTTCAATTATTAGTAATCAAAAAAACTCACTAATTCTTCCAAAAGATTTCTTTGAATTTAATGAAGAAAATTATTTCACTGAAACAACCTATAAAATTTATAAAGAATATCAGAATTTTTTACTTGAAAATAATGCTTTAGATTTTGATGATCTTCTGATGTACACTGCAATTCTACTTCACGACAATAAAAAAATAAGAAAGAAATACTCTGATATATTTAAATATGTTATGATAGATGAATACCAGGATACAAATTATGCTCAATTTAAGATTATCAATCTTATCGCAATGGAACATCAAAATCTTTGCGTTGTCGGAGATGATGACCAAGCCATATACAGTTGGCGTGGTGCAAATATAAGTAATATTTTGAATTTTGAGAAAGATTACAAAAATGTGCTAACAGTTAAATTAGAACAAAATTACCGTTCACCAAAATCTATTCTCGCTGCTGCAAATTGTCTTATAAAGAATAATTCAGAGAGACATTCAAAAGAATTGTGGACAGAGATCTCTTCTCAAGACAAGCCCAAACTGCTTAAACTTGAAAATGAAAATGAGGAAGCAAATTTTGTTGCAGAGATGGTTTCTCAACTTAGAATATCTAGTTCAAGCTTAAATGATTGCATCGTACTCTATCGAACTAATGCTCAATCGCGTGTTTTTGAAAATGCTTTTTACCAGCACAAGTTAAAATACCAGATAGTGGGCGGAGTTAATTTCTATCAACGCAAGGAGATCAAAGATATTGTTTCATACTTGCGAATATTGGTTAATCCGCAGGACTCAAACAGTTTCATGAGAATTCTGAATTTCCCGTCACGTAAAATTGGTAAGATCTCCTCAGAGAGAATTGAAAGATTTGCCTGGGACAATGAACTAACCTTATTCGATGCAGTGCAAGTTGAGATTTCATCGTTGAATGGAAAAACTGCTCAAACTGTGATAGGATTTGGTAAACTCCTGAAAAAGTGGAAAAAACTTTCCCTTGAAATTTCCATAACACCTTTAGTTAAGAAAATCCTTGATGATCTCAAACTCATTGCGCTTTATGATAAAAGTGATGATCCTAAAGATATTGCTCGTGCAGAAAATTTGCAAGAATTCGTTACTGCTACTCAGAAGTTTTCCGATAATTTTGAATATGATCATGAAAAATCTCCAATGCTTACAGATTTCCTGCAAAGCATCTCACTGCAAACAGATATGGATAATTTGGATGAAAATATTGAAAGTGTAAAACTAATGACAATGCATAATGCTAAAGGATTAGAATTTGATCATGTCTTCATTGTGGGTGTGGAAGACGGACTTCTACCTCACTCACGTTCGATTGATGATATTCAAAAACTGGAAGAGGAACGACGTCTTTTGTATGTAGCAATAACCCGTGCCAAGAAATCAGTTCACCTCACTTACACAAGGATGCGTCCAATATTTGGATCAATCTCTATGTCTGTTCCCAGCAGGTTTCTCATGGAGATTGATCAAAAACTTATTGAGACTGAAAATAACCGCTATTATGATCTAATGGCACCAAGACCTAAAAGGAGAAGTAAAACGAACAAAACTGTTGTTACCGAAAATCAGAAATATTTTAAGATTGGACAAAAAATTCACCATAGCAAATTTGGTAAAGGTGTTGTCCTAAACGTTTATGGTAAGGGAAAGGAAGCTAAATTATCTATTTCTTTTTCAGGTGGTCAACTCAAGAAAATAATTGGAACTTACGTAACAACGGGGGAATTATGAAAACTCTCAAGATAGTAATATTAATAATGATATTATTTACAGCATTAGAACTCTCCGCTGTAAAATATGCTGGTGAAATATTTCAAATTGGTGCAGGAGTGAGAAATTTCGCTTTAGGAAATTGTGGAATTTCAGATGTAAATTCTACAAGTATTGCTTATTGGAATTCTGCTTTATTATCACAAGTTAAAAAGAATAGATTTGAAGTGATGCATGCTGAAGAATATTCTGGACTTCTAACGTATGATACTGCTTCAGCAATCTGGGGGAAAACCAATAAATTTTCAGTCGTACTTACTCGAATTGGTGTGGACGACATTCCACTCACTAAGCTGGTATATCTTGACCAACCGATTTCCGGTACTAACAGACCGTATAAATACAGTTCTGTAAACAATTCTGATATCGTTGTCTATTTTGGTTTTTCCAGAAAAATTGGAAATTATAATCTGGGTTTTACACCAAAACTAGCCTACCGGAATCTTGCTGATGAAAATGGGGTTGGTTTCGGTGCTGATATTTCCACTTTTTTTCGACTTTCAAGTAAAACAATGATCGCTGTTAAATTAAGAGATTTCTTTTCTACCCAAATTCTCTGGGGAAATGGCACTCATGAAATATTAAATCCTTCATTAGATGCTGAAATTAATCACAAATTTATTCTTCCTGTTTTCCTAAAGAATTCTACCGTCTATTTGCGTACGGAAATTTTTGCTGAAGGAAGAGATACATCTTCATCAATTTCACTTGGACCAGCCAGCTTAGATTATCATTTTGGTTACGAAGTAAACTTTCATCATGCTGTTGATCTCTACTTAGGTTATGATCTCACCAACATCACATCCGGCTTAAAAATTGGAATACAAAACTGGGATATAAATTACTCTTTTGAGTATGATAATGAACTAGAAAATTCACATAGAGTCTCCATTGGATTAAATTTGTGATATGAAAAAAATAGCAATTTTAGGAATAACCGGTTCGATTGGAATATCTGCTATAGAAGTTGTAAGAAAGCATCTAACTGATTTTGAAATAGTTTTAGCTTCAGCAAATAACAACTACAATAAACTTTTTGAATTTGCTGTTGAATTCCATATTCCCGAACTTGTCATCACCAATTCTTCCTTAAAACAAAAAATTACAGATATTCCTGAAAATTCGATTCTCACATTTGGTGAAGACGAATTACAGAAGAAAATCGAATCTATTGACTGTGATATTATCTTGAATGCAATCTCAGGTTCTGCCGGATTGCGCTCTTCAATTTCAACTATTTCCAAAGGTACTGACCTTGCTTTGGCAAATAAAGAATCACTGATCATGGCTGGTCAGCAGATCATGAAGATGCTTGAGAATTCAGATTCAAACCTTCTCCCGGTAGATAGTGAGCATAGTGCCATATTACAGGCAATTGGAAGTTCCACACCAGAGGAAATACAATCTATCATCATCACTGCATCCGGCGGACCATTCAGAGATCTGCCCTTGGCTGAGTTCAAAAATATCACGCTGGCAAAAACTCTCAAACATCCAACCTGGAACATGGGTGCAAAAATAACCGTTGACTCTGCTACAATGATGAATAAAGGTTTAGAAGTCATCGAAGCTCACTGGTTATTTAATAAATCTTTTGATGAGATTAAAGCTGTCATACATCCGCAATCAATCATACACTCGTTTGTTGAATTTGTTGATGGCTCCATTCTGGCTCAACTTAGTTTTCCCACTATGCAAATTCCAATTCTTTATGCTCTTTCGTATCCAAAACATATCAAATCTACCATTTCTAAAACAAACATTCTTGATCTTCCAAACCTAAATTTTGAAGAAGTTTCATTTAATAGATAACCACTTTTTAATATTGCTCTGAATGCTGGTGTTAAGGGTGG
>CAZSOM010000039.1:0-284 GCA_964608295.1 uncultured Candidatus Cloacimonadota bacterium | reverse complement strand
TACCAACAGTTCTTAATGCTTCCAATGAAGCTGCTATAGATTTATTCATTGAGAATAAGATCAGCTTCCTTGATATAACTAAAATTGTTGAGAAGCAAATCAATAAATTCACTAATTTCCAGAACCCAGAAATTGATGAAATAATTAATATTAATAAGGATGTTTATCTACAAACCAAAAAAGACTATAAAAATCTGATCTGATCAGTTAATTATCATAATACTCGTTTTCATCCATTTGTTTATGCTTTGTTGATTAAATTTTATAATTAGTACAACGTATCA
>CAZSOM010000038.1:7270-10125 GCA_964608295.1 uncultured Candidatus Cloacimonadota bacterium | reverse complement strand
ATAATATCAGTTACGGAACCCTGAATGAACTCTCCAAAGAAGAGATTAATAAAGCTACTAAAATTGCTTATGCTGATGAATTTATAGATTCACTCCCAGAGAAATTAGAAACTCTATTATACACTCGAGCATCCAACCTTTCCGGTGGGCAGAAGCAGCGTCTTTGTATTGCTCGAGCAATCGTAGTAAATCCTCCGATATTAATATTTGATGAAGCTACCAGTGCTCTTGATACTGAAGCTGAAAGGAAAGTACAGAAAGCTATTGATCAAGCAACACAAAACAGAACTGTAATCGTAATTGCGCATAGATTATCAACAGTGCTTTCTTCAGATAAGATAATTGTTCTGGAAAATGGAAATATTGTCGGAAGTGGAAAGCATGATCAACTGCTAAATTCTTGCGATCGGTATAAAACTCTATATGAGATTCAATTCCAAACAGGGTGATACGATATCATGAATGTCTTAATTCTAAATGCTAAGAGAAAATGGTGCGGGGTCATTACCCTGTGCGTGAAAATTGCCCAGGAACTGCACCGTAATAACTACAAATCTTATGTGATATCGCGCAAGAGTAAGTTGTTTACTAAAGAGAGTTTGCAGTCCTCTGAATTTACAAATATGAAATTTGGTATGGATTTCAACCCCATTCTTATTCTTAAACTTATTTTTTTCATAAAAAAAAACAAGATCACTCTTTTAATTACAAATATGAAAAAAGAGATCTTAGTGGGTGGTATTGCTGCAAAGCTATGTGGCATAAAAAATATTAGAATAGTTGGAAATGAAAGAGATTTTGAACCTGGATTCGTCTCCAGTTTTATGTATAAACATTTTGTAGATCACTTTATTGCTCCCAGTAAACATACTGTGCAACAAGTTTTCAAGAGATGCGAATGGTTAGACAAAGATCGCGTCTCAACAGTATATAATGGGCAAAAAATATCTAATTTTGATGTTGAAAAAATTTCTGTTCAAAAAAGGGAGTGGGGATTCTCGGAAGATAATATTATCATTGGCACAACTGGAAGATTAGTGAAGAACAAAGCGGTTGATCAATTGGTTCATGCTTTTGAAAGAGTCCATAGAAATCATCCGGAAACTCGTCTGGTAATAACAGGTATAGGTAATGAATTAGAAAACCTAAAAGATTTAGCTAAAGAAATAGAATTAGAGGATAATATCCATTTTGCTGGTTTTACACATAGTCCTTTATTAGCAGCAGCAGCTTATGATATTGGAGTAATGGCATCCAAATATGAAGGATTTCCTTTTGTCCTTTTGGAATACCTTTCCTCTAATACTGTTGCAGTTTCCTCTAACTTCAAGGGTGTTCATGAAGTTCTAACCCATGCTGAAAACGGTTTAATTTACCGTTATGGCGACATTGATGACCTGGCAAAAAAAATAATCACATTAATAGATAATAGTAATCTTAAAAATGAATTGATAAGAAATGGGGAAAAAACTATCAGAGAAAATTTCACTGAAGAAAAAATGAATAAAAAGTTTTTGGAAATCATTATTAATCATTCTAGGATTCGTAAATGAAAAAAGTTCTGATTGTATCTGTTTTTTTCCCCCCAATTGGTGGTGTTGGTGTCCAACGGATTACCAAGTTCGTTAAATATCTTCCTGAGTTTAATTGGGAACCTATTGTATTAACAATACCAGTATGGAGTAATAAACTACCCAAAGATTATAATTTGATAAATGAAATTAATCAAAACATCAAAATTCATCGTCCTTTCTTCTTCGATTATAAAAAAATTATTCCGGGAGAAGTTAGAAAAATTTTCAAGATGAATAAGAAACAGAGTAATTATCCTGATAGATACAAATCTTGGAATTACTATGCTCTTAAACGAATAAAGAAAATTTTAAACACTCAACAAATTAATTTAATAATGATCAATTCATCTCCTTTCTCAACCATTGAACTTGCTAAAGCCCTTAAACAAGAGAGTGAAATCCCTATTGTGCTAAATTTAAGAGATCCCTTTTCATTCAACAGCTACACAGTTCTAAATAATGATAAAAAGAAGATGAAGTGCGCGATAGTTTTCGAAAAAGAGCATTTCTATAATTTCTCAAAAATTATTTGTGTTACACCTCATATGCAGAAAGAATATAAAAAACTATATCCTGAATATGCAGACAAATTCACCTTAATAACCAACGGTTATGATGAGTCTGATTTCATAGAAACGGCTGAATCAAACTCCAAAACTTCTAATGACACGTTTATTATTGGATACAATGGTTCATTTAGTAAAATAGTACCATTAAACCCGATGTTAGAAGCTATTTATAACTTGAACACCAGGAATGGAATGAATTTTAAATTATCGATAACCACTAATATTTCGAAGAAAAAATTGATTGCCTTGCATAAAAAATGCTATGAAGCAGGCTTTGTAGAGTATATAGGCTTTCTGTCACATAAAGATAGTGTTAAGAGATTGCTTCATTGCGATCTGTTATTTGTTACTTTTGCAGATACCAAGGCAACTATTGGAGCTTATCCGGTTAAAGTTCTGGAATATCTGCGATGCAATAAACCAATAATACTACTGAATAATAAAACAAGTTATCTTGCTAAATTAATCCAAGATACAAACACAGGTTACTGTGTTAACATTGATCAGCCTTCCGAAATTGAGAGTACTCTTAAATCATTATATACTGAATGGAAGAAAAATGGTATGGTTTCATACCACCCTAATCGTCAAGAAATTGAGAAATTCGATTTTAAAAAATTAACAAAGAAATTAACTGAGTCATGGATAAGCTAACAGGGATATGGGTTTGGAAAAGGTTACATCTGTTCCCTACATTGATCATAATAAAATA
>CAZSOM010000038.1:0-7260 GCA_964608295.1 uncultured Candidatus Cloacimonadota bacterium | reverse complement strand
ATAGACATCATCTCTTTGTTAGATTAACTGAACATGATAGAATTCCAAATACTATTATTGAAACTCTTTCTTGTGCTAGACATGTAGCCTGGTCGGAAGATCATGAATCTTATTATAAAATTAACAATGGGGATGAACTTATAGGTTTGATAGAAAAATTACGGATTACCCCGATGCTGAATGATGAAGGGATGAGGTATGTTGTTAAACATTATTCATTCGATTCAATAAATAGTAAATATCATAAAATTTGGAGAAAACAATGAAAATTGAAGTATCAATTGGAGAAATAGTAGATAAAATCACCATTCTGGAAATTAAAACTGAAAAGTTCAAAGATATAGCTAAACTGGCCAATGCCCGAAAAGAGTTCGAACTTTTAACCAAGGACATGGTAACCTTGGGGATCACTTCAGCTTTTGATGAATATAGAAGATTGAAAGATGTTAACATCAAACTCTGGCACATCGAAGATGATATTCGTATTGAAGAGTATAATCAAAACTTTGGTGAAAAATTCATTCAACTGGCACGCAGTGTATATTTTGAAAACGATGTACGCGCTGACATCAAAAAAGAAATTAATCTAAAATTTGATTCAGAATTGATCGAAGAAAAAGAATACGTTAATTATAAAAAATAAATCTAAAAAAGCTGATGTAGTATCTTACTTGATACTGAAGTCGATAGGTAAAAGGAAAGTTTAGAGTGAAAGAAATTATTTCTGCCGAAGCCCTGCCAAAGATCAACAAGATCTTGATTATCCAGTATAAACCGTTTGGAGATATTCTGCTTAACACCGGTTATATGCCTGCCCTTAGGGAAAGATTTCCTTACGCACAGATAGACTATCTAATTCAAAAGCCGTATAAAACGTTGTTGGAAGATAATCCTAATTTGGATAATTTGCTTATTATGCAAAAAAAGAAGGGATTCGCCTACTTTCTGGAAAGAATACGGATGATTGGTGAAGTTAGAAAGGGAAAATACGATCTTGTTATTGATCAGCTTAGAGGTACCGGATCAGCTCAGATCACCATGTTTAGTGGTGCTAAATATAGGATCGGGTGGAAACTGAAACGCTGGAACTGGGTTTATAACTATCAGAGGAATCGTACCAATGATCGCTACTACTCTCTCATGAAGTTTCACCTTCTGGAACCCTTGGGAATCCAGGAACAGGAGCATGAACTTTTCTATAAAGTTAAGGATGAATCTCAAAGAAAAATCGACAACTGGCTTCAGGAGAAAGATCTGGAAGCAAAACAATTTATTCTATTTTCTCCAGGAACTCCGGTTTTGGCTAAACAGTGGTCGGAAGAGGAATTTGCCAAATTGGGTGACCTGATTCAAACTAATGAAAAAATTCCAGTTGTTTTCTTGTGGGGACCACGGGAAGATGAACTGTGTAATCGCATAATTTCTAAAATGAAGACCAAACCATTACTGGCTTTGCCTACCACTTTTAATGAAGCAGCAGCACTGCTGAAAAGATCTAAAATGTATATAAGTCAGGATGGTGGAATTAACCATGTAGCTATCGCGGTTCAAACTCCATCTATTGCTCTTTTCGGACCACACTCCAATCCAAAAAAATGGCAAGCCTGGCATAAACTACAGCATCCATATCTGCGAAACTGGGATTGCACGGATAAAAGTGACAGAACTCTGGGAATTCCTGCCGAAATGGTATATGACAAATTTAAAGAGATCTTACCGATAATATCATGAAATACATCTTTTACCTAGCCAAACACTATGCTGTTCCCATTTTTAAACCTCTGGTAACTTATCTGGAGGAAACAGGGGAAAGCTATCGATTTTACACTTCCCAAAAAGTTAAGGATAACTTCCCACCGGAATGGAACAGAGAATTTCTTTTGCAAGATCTAAAAGCTGCCAAGAGTTTTTCGCCTGATTTTGTGCTTTCACCAGGAAATTATGTGGATTTCCGTATTCCCGGAATCAAGGTTCAGATCTTTCATGGGTTAGGAATCGAGAAACCGGCTCATTATAAAATAAGACACTTTTTTGACTTGTATCTCACTTCAGGACCTGTGGTTACCGAACGATTTCTTAAACTGAGAAAAGCCAATAAAGATTATTTTGAAGTTAGAGAAACCGGCTGGCCCAAGATTGATTACATTCTTAATTATCCTAACAAGGCAATAAAAGAGCAGCTCTCTCTTCCTGAAGATAAGAAAATTGTGTTATATGCTCCCACCTTCAGTAATACCATGGAATCAGCCTCTCATCTGGTTACAGATATAGAAGCTGTTATTTCCGCTGATGAGTTCTGGTTGTTCAAGTTTCATGAATTTATGGATAAAGAGGTGATTGAGCAGTTTAAGCTGAAAGCTCTTCCAAATGTTAGAATTGTGGAAACTACCGATATCACACCCTATCTTCATGCTGCTGATATCATGATTTCCGATACTTCTTCGGTGATTTATGAGTTTATGGCCTTGGGAAAACCGGTAATAACAATAAACACTTTGGCCAGGAAGGATAAGGGCATCGATATATGCCAGGTATCCGAACTAAAACCGGCTTTGCAAAAACTAAAAAATAACCCAAAATTATTAATGGAAAATATTAGCAAAAATCTAAAAGAAGTGAATCCCTATTTGGATGGGAAAATCGCGGAACGGGTTTTTACTACTTTATCCGAAATAGCTACTGAACAGATTTTACCAAAGAAAAATAAACCTAAATATTTGTTACGAAAATTGAAAATCATTCAACTATCCCTGACCAGAAAAGGATATTTGAAATAGATCAATATGGAAAATCAAAAAACTATGCCCCATTGCAAGAAAAATAAAAACACTACTTTTTTTCTCAATAAATTTGATACTGATAAAATTCAAAAAATTGCTCATAAAATATTAATTACACCATTTTCACAGATGGATTCAAATCTCATAAAGTATAGCATTAATAAATCTAGGATCAGAACTGTATACAAATGTGAAGTCGAGAATCAAGTTTATTATATTAAGAAATATATCAATACGACTAAATTGAAAGCTGTTCAAGACAAACTTAGAGGACAAAGAGCAGTAAGAAATCTAAGAACTCATAGAAAACTTCAAAAATCTGCCATCGATACGTATGAAATACTCTTTGCTATGACAGATAATACCAATTTTCTTAATAATCCTTCCTTAATAGTAACAAAACAGTATAAAGGGATATCGCTGTTAGATGCAATAATGAACTCAACCTCAACTGGAGAGAAACAAGCATTGTTTGATATTTTTATAATTTTTTTCTCAAAATTGATACAAAAAAGAATTTATCACAGGGATCCGAATTTATCGAATTTTGTCATTGAAAATGATAATATCTATTTAATAGATTTAGATGATATTTTTTTTACCAGATTTAGCATAAACAAGGTACTACGAATAAATCTTATCAGATTGAACTACTTCCTTCTATGGAACTACATGCATAAAAGTAACATATATTTAAAGATAGATAGATCTGATAGAGAATATTTGATTAAGAATATAATTCGTATTGTTAATCCAAGATTAAATTCACATAAATTATGGAAGAACATTGAAAAGAAAACCCGATTAAATGCTGGAGAAGTTAGCAATATCTTGGAAGTTTACAAATTTCAAAATAAATCTCAAAGAGGTTAATAATGAATAAAGATTTGTACATTTTAACAGGTAATAATAAGTTTTTCGGACAAGCAAGAAAACCTTGGGTTAGCATTGATTATGATGAAATGGAATCCATATTGAAGAATTATGGATTCAATATTCATCAGTGTGAGTATCATGAGGTTATTAATAAATCGATTGAGATAAAAGATTCTCTTGTTTTTTATTCTTTTAGTCAAAGAGCTGAAATCAGACGATACCTTCAGGATATCTTGAACTACTTATCTCAGTTTAATAATACTTTTATACCAAATCTAGAGCTCCTAAAGTGTCACGAGAATAAGGGTTACCAGGAACTCTACAAAAGAAAACTCGATATTGAATCACTTGATTCCTTCTATTTTAGTAATTTCAATGACCTGAAACATTATAATTTTGACTATCCAATTGTACTTAAAACAGTTGAGGGTTCAAATGGAAAAGGCGTTTTTCTTATTAATTCCAAATCAGATCTGGTTAATAAAATTAGAAAAATTGAGAAGGTAGGACTGTTTGAATCTATAGATCTAATAAGAAGAAAATATTTCAGAAAAAATAAAACCTATAAAGAGTACCCTAAATATAATAACAAAGATGACTATCTTCAATATCGAGAGTATTTAGCTAAAAATAAAAGATTTATACTCCAGAAATATGTTCCCAATTTGATGTGGGATTATAGAATTTTAGTTATATTTGATAGATATTACATTACTAAAAGACATGTAGGAGATGATGGATTTAGAGCTAGCGGTGCTAAAAGGCCTGATTTTGATTTTATGCCTGACGACAAAATATTAAATTATGCTAAACAATTGTATATAAAGTTTGATACTCCCTATTTTTCAATAGACATAGCATATGATGAGATGAATTGCTATCTTCTTGAGTTTCAAGCTCTTCATTTCGGACCAAATTGGTTTCTTAAAACATCAGGATTTTACACACATAAGAACAATAACTGGAACTTCAATAAAAAGAAACCCAGTATTGAAAATGATTTGGCTTATGGTTTAATAAGCTATATCAATAATAAGGTATAAATAATTTATGGTTCTCTCATACTATCTTTGGAAAATTCCTTACTCAATAATATGGGAAATTAAAAATTTCATCAAAAAAAATGAAGACGTTGTTTTCTATTGTGCCGATGAACTTGATTGGATCGTATTTCAGAATGTTTATCAGCATTTGCAGAAGGTAAAGATCGTAGCCAAGAATAGAGCTGTGCAACGGGATTTAAAAAATTTAGGTGTGGATGCATCACTTCTTCCCTCTTTTCCTAAAACCGTTATTATGGCTAGGCATGCTCTGCATAAATTCCCCCATCATACGATTAAGAAAATCGGGATGCGTCACGGTCCCTACCATTTTAAAACTATGATCGATAAAAGCAAATACAACGCTTTTGATCTGTTCCTGTTTACTTCTAAATTTGAATTGGTACAAGCTCAAGAGTTAGGAATAAAATGTGGTGCATCAGGTGGTTACCCAAAGTTAGATAATGCTTTCAATAACACTTACAATGATTCAGAACTAAAACAACTGAAAAAGAAAATAGGCCTTGATCTATCAAAAAAAACAATTCTTTTCACTGCAACATGGGAAAGATCTGGTATGTCAGCAATTCGAAAATGGGCTGATAAGATCAATTCGCTACATGATGATTACAATGTCCTGATTACTTTACATCCATTTATTAAAAACAGATATGAATTTAAGGAATGTTTTGAAATTAAAGAAAAAAATGTATTACCATACATGTTAATGAGTGATGTTATAATAGGTGATACGAGCTCAATTCTTGCAGAAGCATGTGCGCTAAATAAAGCGATAATAACATTCAGGATAAATAAAGCCACAAGATTAAACGATGAAATTAAAAAACTGATTTCAGAGATTTCCATTCAAATTAATGATTTTTCGGAAATACAAGCGGCGATTAGCGAATTACAACGTAAACCTGATTTATTATACCAGTCACAAGAGAAATGGAATGCCATTATGTTCGATGAATTAAATGGAAATAATGGAGAAATTGCTGCTAAACTGATTAAACAATATCTAGACAGCTGGATGTAGTGCACAGGATATTGGTTTATTATGAAACTTTCTTTAATCGCTGTTTTATCTTAACCTGAATGATCCACAGAATCAACATATAAATATTAGCCAATCCAATCGTGAATCCAAAATATATTATTGGTCTAAATAGAATTGCAGAAATAATAAGTACAAAAACATGTGCTGTGGGACCGATCCAAAACCAGAGTAATATCATCAGTTTGTTCGCTTTATAATATGCCCTTCGGTTATACTGCTCTTTTTCATCCAGACGAAATATCTGCAGACGTGAATAACCCAGATAAACAGCTATCAATATTTTATCCAACCACTTACCAGGCATATGTTTTATTCTATCCATTTCTTCTATAAAAATTTTGCGCTCATCCCAAACTGAAGTAACCTTTCCCAGTCCATGACTCATGAATTCAACCCTGTAATAATCTACAATCATGGCATGGAAAATATGGCTGGCAGCGGCAATCAATAAGAGTATTATTGGATGGTTAGTCCAAAAATCTATACTCACAATCCCTTTGGTAAAACCTATTGCTAATCCAACATATACAGAAATTCCAACTATGTAATCTGCAAATCCGTCCACAATTCGACCCACAGGTGTTCCATTCTTTTTTAATCTGGCGATCATTCCATCCACACAATCTAACACTAAACAGAAAAAGTAGAGAATTCCTGCGATGAAATAACTTGTTACATCACCACGGGAAAAGAAATAACCACTCATCATTCCCACAACTATAGACATTAATGATACTTGATTGGGAGTGATAGAAGTTGGATATAACAGTTTCACAAAAATGAAGGCTATCGGTCTTAAAATATATAAAGTCAGCGTTTCATCATAGACCATATGCTTTAAAGATTTCTTATATTCTTTGAACATTTTCTTATTGTGCTCTACAAATTTGCTGTTCTTCTTTTTCATTTTTTTTTACACAACCCTTTTAATGCAATTGAAAATTAATACTTCTAACTGCCTGCGACCATGTGAATTATCTTTATATCGTCGTTATCACTTATAATTTGTGTTGCATAAGTTTTTCGATTTATAAGTCGGCTATTGATTTTTACAATACTAAGATAGATAAGAAAATTATTTTCTCTCAGCAGTTTTTCTACAGTTAATCCTTTTCCCCAACTCAGTTCATTATCATTAACTCTTATCATAAGATAGCCTCTTATTTATTTTCAATTCAATAATTGCTCTTTAACAAATTAATTCAAAGGATATTGTCAAGTTTGAAGAACAGTAAATAAAATTATAGACATTTATCATTCAAACCTTTTTATTGTTTTTGTAAATGTATACAAAGGATTTGAAAATGGGAGTAAGATTAACTGCAAATATACAAAGTATAGTTCTATATCAACACATTAGTGCGATTCAAAAGTCTTTCTTAGGTTGAAAAAGGACTTACATCTTATGATCCATACTCTTCTGCAAAATAAGAAGATCATCCTTGCATCAGCTTCACCTCGCCGCAAAGAAATATTTCAAATGATGGGATTATCAGCCTTG
>CAZSOM010000037.1:0-10147 GCA_964608295.1 uncultured Candidatus Cloacimonadota bacterium | reverse complement strand
AAAAGATTCAATCATATTCCTGATGCAGTGGTGGTGGAAGGTCCAAAAGCAGGTGGTCACCTTGGTTTCAAAGCGGAACAGATAAACGATCCGCACTATGCCCTGGAAAATATTATACCGGAAGTGATCAAGGTCATCGAACCCTTCAAGCAACGTTATGGAAAAGATAGTCCTGTAATAGCTGCTGGCGGTATCTACACAGGAGAAGATATTTACAAGTTTCTGGAAATGGGAGCTTCAGGAGTTCAAATGGGTACACGTTTTGTAGCAACTGATGAATGTGATGCTGATATTACGTTCAAAGAGCAATATGTGAATTGCAAGAAAGAAGATATCGGTATTATCAAAAGTCCGGTTGGCTTACCGGGAAGGGCAATCATCAATAAATTTCTAACAGATGTAACATCAGGCATAAAAAAGCCTTTTGAATGTCCTTGGAAATGTTTAAAGACCTGCAATATGAAACAATCATTATATTGCATAGCAGATGCCTTAATGAAGGCTAAAATTGGAAATTTTGCAGATGGTTTCAGTTTTGCAGGTTCCAATGCTTTTAGGATAAAGAAAATAATCACTGTAAAAGAATTGATTGAATCATTGCAGGTTGAATTCGAAGAAGCTGTATTGAAGCTTCAGGGCAGAAAATTAGCTTTATGACTAATTAAAATTAAATCTAACTTAATACTCTTTCTCTAGGTCAACAGTATTAAGAAATTTATCATCACCTTCTGCAAAGCGCGAGATATTTTCTATCACTTCATCCCATCTCATCAAATCATCAAAAGGTGAAGCTGCTCTGTGAGGTGAGAGGACAATGTTATCCAATTCATGAAATGGGAAGTGAAAGGGATATTTCCTGTTATCTTCATCTGGTATAGGATGATAATCATACCAGACATCAATGGCAGCACTTTCTATCAGCTTGTTCTCTAAGGCTTCATACAGGTCTTTCTCATTAATAATTTCTCCACGACTAAGATTGATAAGAATTCCGCTTTCACCCAATAATGTCAGTTCTTCCATTTTCAGCAGGTTCCTGGTTTTGGTAGTGAAAGGAACTGCACAAATTAAAATATCTATTTGCTTCAGAAATTCATGTAGTTCATGAGTTCCAGAGTAATTATTTCTGAGGAATTGGAAATTTTCTGTAAATCCTTTAACCATTTCGTAAATTTGTCTATTTACATGTCCATAACCAAGAAAACCAATTTTTCGGTATTTTAGTGGAATAGATTTCGCCTCTTCATCACCTAATCTCCATTTTCCTTCCTTCATCCAGATATGGTGTGGAATGAGCTTATTCGTTAAAGAAAGCAGAAGGGCAACACCATGTTGTGCAGTGAAATAAGCATTGCTATGCCCATTGATGAGGGTGATGTTTCTAGTGCGAGTTATTTCCTTGAAAAGCGAAACCAGGTGCTGAACCCCAGCACCTGGATTTATGAAAATCTTGAGTTTTACAGCCTTCTCCAAAAGTTTCCTGGTAGGTCTCCAGCCAACTATTATTTGTACATCGGAACATAATTTAAGTAACTTTTCTTCTTCTATTTCATCAGGAAAAATCAGTTCTATGTTTGTTAGATTTGATAAACCAGCTTGAAGATAATTTTTCAATCTATCTTCTGGTTTCCAGATAAACAGAACTTTAATTACATTTTCAATATTACTCTGCACAGTACTCATAATTAACCTCTAATTCTCATTTTTATTGTGATTAAGTTTTCTTATTTTACTTCTAATAACTCTACATCAAAAATAAGTGTAGCATTTGGTGGAATTACTCCACCTGCACCTCTTTCACCATAGCCTAGTTCTGGAGGAATGATAAAACGTGCTTTGTCACCAACTTTCATTAAAGCTATACCTTCATCCCAGCCTGGGATTACTCTTCCCATTCCCAATACAAAACCAAAGGGCTGATCTCTCTTCACAGATGAATCGAACATAGTACCATCTTGTAAGTAGCCTGAGTAATGCACACTCACAGTATTACCAGATGCTGCTTTAATTCCATTTCCTTCTTCCACTACAATATATTCCAGTCCCGATTCAGTCTTGGAAGAAACTTTACCTTTGATATCAAATTGTTCCAGCTTAATTACCGGCATTATCTCAAGTAGTTCAACTTCAAAGATAAGGGTGGCATTGGGTGGGATCACACTTCCGGCACCTCTTTCACCATAACCTAGATGAGGTGGGATCTTCAAGGTAGTTTTATCACCAACATGCATTAAAGCAAATCCTTCATCCCAGCCTTTGATAACCTGTCCGGCTCCAAGTTCAAACACAAATGGATCACCTCTATCTACTGAACTGTCAAATTTGGTTCCATCCTCAAGTGTGCCTGTGTAATGCGCTTTAATTCTGTTTCCTGCTGTTGCCAGTTCACCTTGCCCGTGTTCTGTAATCACATATTCCAGTCCGGAACCTGTTTTCATGTAATCCATCTCTTCTCCTTGTTGTTCACTAAATAAACTTATCGAAACGATAGTTGCGATCATTATTAGCATTAGTTTTTTTTTCATATTCTTTCTCCTTTTAATATTCTTATTATGGTTATTCATTAAATGTTTTAATTTTGAAATAACCATCTTTAAAATCTATACTTTCAATGTGCATGATCTTCGTTTTCTCAAGTATGAATTGCTGTAAGAAAACTGTCAGGATAGGATGCTTATACTGTAGGAATTTTAAATCAGGTAATTTCTTTAAACGTAATACCTTATCTAATATCCAGTTGGTTTGCACCTCTATGTATAACATTCCATCTCTATAATTTTTAAAAATAATTTCCAGATCAATATTTGTGCTTAAAAGTTTTTCATTTTTAAATCGAAATTTTATATGATCTCCAAAGATCACAATATTGGAAATGGAAGCAGGAATCAGATCATTAGCAATACCAATATCAATAACTTCCGAAATGGTTAACCTGATATCTGCCATTAGTCTCTCCTTAATTAATTTCCAACAGTAAAAAAAAAGAAGTTATAATTATTTGCAAGTAATTAATCATTATACTTGTGGTGAAAGCTTCTTAGTAAAGTAGATAATATCTTTGTGTTCAGTATAATCTTTGTTTTGGAAAAAACTCGTAGATAGATCATTCCAATCTTCGATCAAACAGGCAAATATTTTAATATTGTTAGAAAGAAAAAAAACTTCAGATTTTTTGATCAAAGCAGCTGCAATTCCTTTTTCTCTGAATTCAGGTAGAACAGCCAGCCGGTTGATCCAACCTTTACGTCCATTATGGCTTGCTATAATTGCACCGACAAGTTTGTTATCCACAACAGCCACAAAGAAACAGTTATTAGTGATCTTCAATTGATTTAAGATATTTTCTTTTGTATCTCTACCCTCAGGTTTGAAAGGAAGTGAAGCTTTTTTCCAGACATTGATCAGTGAATCGTATTCACAAGTCTTCATTTTTCTGATAATTAATTTATTATTGTTCATTGTAATTTATTCAGAATACATCTCACAAGCTTCTTTGATGGTTACAACCTCAAGTTCGTTATCATTTATAAATTCCATAATATCATAGAAATCATTTGGTTTGCAATTACAGGGATAATCATCAACCGTATCTACAATTCTGTGAAAACCAATAATTACCAGGCTTTCCTTATTTTGTACTGCTTGCAGGATTCTTGATTTCACATTTTCAGAAGTATATTCGGAGAGATAAACATAATAACCCAGATCAGTACGGTCTAGAGGTGAATATGTTAAACAATTTGAACTAGTTCGTACATTCTGATAATATTGCAGAATAATATCATAATGCTCTTGAGCTGCTTTACCGCTGGGTAGGGCGAAAGTTGTATGACTCAATCCATGCTCTTTAAGATTTAACCAATCCTGGTAGATCTCTTGTTCAACCAGATCTAATGGAGTGTTGGTAAGTGTGATATGATGAAGAGTGTGTCCGGCAGTTTCCCAGCCATGCTCAAATTCCAGTTCTTCAACTTGTGACCATGTCATTTCTGCTTGAACACCTATCGCTCCTGTATTTATCACATTGGTTGCCCTGATGCCAAATTCCTGCATAATTGGTAATGCAGTATTATAAATACTTTCATGACCATCATCAAAAGTAATTATCACATAGGTTTTTTCTGACATATTATCAGAAGTGATATTGCAGCTAGTTAGCAGTAAAATGATGAAGAGATTAATCCATTTCATATTCAATTTTTGTCTGGAATCCGATTACAAAATAATCATCACCAAGGGAAGGATTGAAGAAACTAAGGTTCGTTCCTAAAGACCAATACTGTAATATGTTATATGAATTAATTAAATTGATTTCTCGGTTGAAACCAATATCTGAATTCCAATATTGGTAGGTGACTGTATTTATTGTTTTTCCTATTTTCAATTCAAAGAAGGAAGCAGACTGCCACTCCTTGTTTTTATCCCAATCTAAAGTACTGTAGAGGAAATTCGTACCAATATTGATATTTGGGTGTAATCGAAAAATAAGTTCTGACAAATCAACCAATCTTTCGTGAGATGGATCATTTGGAAGGTTAGATTCTAATCTCTCATAAACTAATGAATTATAAAATCTAAAAAAGTTTATATCTGAAATCATCTCAAATCCGAAAGCATGCATTGGATAATTGAAAAATCTATCACGTTTAACATAGAGATAATATAGGTCTAGTTTGTGGTTATCGCTTGAGTAACCAAAATTTAAATTGCCAATAGCACTGTTAAATGAGTTGCCTCCTAGGATCCCTGTGAGATAAAAATTATTTAAATAGTGGGTAATTTCCAATCCACGAAATTTGTAATCTTCAATTACAGGATTATCATAGTAGTAAAGATTTAAGTTTTTGGAAAATATCTCTGATTTATTACCAATTTCCAGTTGATCAGATTTGTAAATTAAAGTCCAGTTCTTCTTCCTATAAGCGATACCGGTACTTTCCAGATCAAGTTCTTCGTCGAATAATCTTTTCTTATATGATAGATCAAACCAGATGTTCACATCATCTTGTACCTTAAAATCCCAGCCAGCAGTAAATATACTTTTTTCTCTATATCTATTCTGGTTATTATCCTGATGTGGATAGTAATCGGTTCCAATAAAAGAATCGAATTGATAATGAAAAGAACTAGCATCAAAGAATTCAATAAAATTAAAAGAATATATGTGCACGCTGATAAAAAATAGAACTAAGATGAATATCTTTTTCAATTAAAACTCCATTATTTTAAATATTTTGCAGCATATCGAAAAACACGATTGAAGCTTTTATCCACTTCCTTCTCAAGTTTCTTAGTGGGAGGAAAAGGAATTACATGATCATACTGATAATTAAAATCCATCACTCGCACTTTTGTGGGAATTTTTTTATCAGATCCTTTCAGTGTATTTAAAACTTCTGAAGGTGGAATTACAACATCTTTTTTAAGAGCAATAGCAAAGATTCGTTTATGGAGTTCTTTAAATCGCTTTTCCCTAAATTCTTGCATTTTGTGGAATTCAAGCATGCTCTTGAAATAATTGCCTACTGGATGAAGATTACTGAAATAGTGTTTAAGTCTCTTATCTTTTTTTAGTTCTTCTTCCAACCTTTCAATATAAAATGAATAAACAGAGATATTTGCTTCACTATCCAAAATATACTTGGAAGCTGCATTCATCCTGTTCAGAGTGGGACCTCCGCAGAAGTGGAACAACCTAGACTTAGTGAGGTAATCATAGGAGTTGGTCATTAAAAGAATATTGGCCAGGAATGATCCGATTGAATATGCGAAGAAATCTATCGAGGTTTTCTTTTTGATCTGCGGATGCAAACCGGATCTGATTTCATGGATAAGCTGCATAACGTCATGAAATGATTGAAGACCTGACCAAAGAAATCTTTGGGGATGGAATTGCAGCCTGGCACTAAGTGCAATATTAGCAAATGATGAATTGGCTACTTTTGGAAAAATATGTTTCCTCTCTTTATTAGCAGTTCTTAAGAATCTTGGATCTATCCATTTTGCTGGAGATCTATTCATATGAAAAGCGATAGGGAAGAGTACAACCTGTTTTCCTGTTAATTTCATCAGTTTATATGCCCAAGGCAGGTATTTATTCCAATCTTTTTCGTTGAGACCATGCAGTAAAATTATCGTACCATTTGTCTTGATACTTTTAATTCTTTCTTTACCAGTTTTCTTATGCTTTTTTATTTCAATTGGAGTAAGAATACTGTAATTGAAATTTACATTTTCCTCTATCTTTGAATCCGGTACTTCAATTATCTCATTCAAATGCGGTGCATCCAGTTTACTCGTTAGATCATAAGTACAGTCAAATTTTATATTATGCTCATTACATTGGTATGATTCTTCGCCAGGTAAAAGTGTATGGTTAAATGATTCAAATGGTAAATTTATAACTCTGGTAGCCAATTCAGGAATATCGATCTTCTCATCTATTAAATTAAATTTGCTTTTTAATAAATTATAAATTTCTAAATATGTCATTCAAGCTCCACTAACAATTAAATAATTAATTTTGTCAGTAACGAATTTACTAGTGTGATCAACAACGCTGTAATAGCTGCAGTAAAGCAACCTCTCAATTTAAACTTAGGTACGAATTTAGCAACAATGAGCAGGCAGAATCCATTCACAAAAAATGAGAATAAACCAAATGTAAGAAATGTGATGGGGAATGAAATGAACACAAGTATTGGCTTTATAGTTATGTTCAGCAAAGCCAGCACAAAAGCTGTAACAATAGCTACCGGAAAATCATCAATTACAAAAAGTCCTGTAAGACGTCCAACTGCATAGATGGAAAAAGATAGAATCAATAATTGTAGAATAAGATCCAGCATAAGCAGTCGGTCCAAGTACTAATTTGAGAATTTTCTTAAGAAAGCCGGAATTTCCATCTGCTTATCAGGGAAGGGACTTGCTTTCTCTTCCGGTCTTTTATTAAGGTCTAAAGAACCAGCTTTCCTGATTCTGTTTAAAGTACTGCTAATATCTTCCGAGTCATCTTCTTTTTCAGAAATAATAGTTTCACGTTGATAGATTGTTGTATTAGGAGTATCAAGACCTGTTGTGATCAAGGTTACTTTTATTTTACCTTCCATAGCATTATCAATAATAATACCTGTAATTATATCACCATCATCACCGGTTCTTTTAATGATCTCGTTCCTAATTAACTCAAACTCATCCATTTTAAAATCTTTTCCGGCAGTTATATTGATCAATACACCTTTGGCATTTTCAATTGGAACATCTGTAAGCAGAGGATTATTCATTGCTTTCTGAGCGGCATCAACCGCTCGCTGATCTCCATCTCCCATACCGGAACCCATCATTGCAAGACCGCGATTCTTCATGATTGTCTGTACATCAGCAAAATCTACATTCATATAACCACTGTAATGGATGATGTCGGATATTGCTTTGGCTGCATCATATAGGACATTGTCAGCATTTTTGAAGGCATCAATAACAGTCATGTCAGGAAATATCTCATTCAACTTTTCATTTGGGATCACAATGAGAGTATCAACATTTTCATGCAGTTTCTTTATGCCGTTCTCTGCACTGACCATACGTTTTTTCCCTTCACTTTTAAAAGGTCTACTCACAATTCCAATTGTGAGAATTCCCATCTCTCTGGCATGAGCTGCAATAATCGGAGCAGCTCCTGTACCTGTTCCACCACCCATTCCAGCAGCAATAAAAAGGAGATCAGTTTCTTTTAAAAAATTCTTTATATCTTCACGGGATTCTTCAGCAGCTTTACGACCAACATCCGGATTAGCTCCAGCTCCAAGTCCCTTAGTCAATTCCTTACCAAGTTGTAATTTTACCTTAGCTTTAGATTTTTTTAAATCACTGATATTAGTATTCGCAACGGCAAATTCCATTCCGTGTAACTTATAATCTATCATTGTGTCGACAGCATTTCCACCTGCACCACCAACACCGATAATTTTTATGTGTGTGCCAAATTGAATTTCATCATGATTTAAATCTAATTCCAACATAAATCCTCCGCAAAATATATCTATTTTATAATTTTAAAAATAATCTTTGAATAAGTCTTTAATTTTTTGCCAGAAACCGGCAAATGAATTACTAATTTTGATATTGCTAATTTTATCTTCTGTGTTTTGCAGCTCATCATAAACATAATACAGAATGCCAACACTTGTGGCATATTTAGGATTTTCCAATCTTTCAGTTGGACCGGCAAGATTAACTAAAGATGGATAACCGATCTTAGTTGGCATGTTAAATATTTGATCGGCAAGGAGAGAACTTTCTTTGAGAAGTGATGCACCACCTGTAAGTACAAGTCCGGCTGTTATCAAATTCAGGTCATGATGTTCATTCAAAACTTTATAAGCACCTTCAAAAATCTCCCGCATTCTTGCTTCAATGATTTCCGTCATATACTTTAATTTTTTCATTTTTGGTTCTCTGCCACCAATGCCTTCGATCTCGATCAGCTTATCTTCAGGTATCTTACCTGATAACGAGTTACCCATTTCTATCTTGAGCTTCTCAGCATTTTGCGGGGATGTATGTAAGCCTACAGAAAGATCATGTGTGATATTCTTGCCACCAATGGGCAGAACTGCACTAAACCTGATGCTGTCTTTGAAAAATACAGCTATATCAGTTGTACCTCCACCAATATCAATGATAATGGAACCCAATTCTTTTTCCACATCATCCAGCACTGCATGAGAAGAGGCTATCGGCTCCAGGTAACTGTCTTCAACTTTATAGCCTGCAATCTCAATACACTTATTGATGTTTCTAAGCGCATTGATATCCGCCATAACAATATGAACATGAGCTGAGAGATTAAACCCGCTCATATTAACAGGATTCATGATACCATCCTGATCATCAATTTTGTAGTATTGTGGAATTGCATGAATTATCTCAAGTCTCTCATTTCCCTGTTGTATTTTTACATTATTCTTTGAGTTTGAAATCACATTCTCTACATGCTGTTGATCTATATTGCAGGGATGAGCTCCGGATGTTAATGAAATTCTCCCAATTGTATTTTGACTTTTAATATGCTCTCCAGCTATTCCAACATAGATATTCTTCGCTTTAAAAGTTGCCATCTCCTCAGCTTCTACAATAGCATCACTCATAGATTTTGATGCTTTCATGATATCAACAACAATACCATTA
The DNA here is from genome assembly GCA_964608295.1 of uncultured Candidatus Cloacimonadota bacterium. Classification (GTDB taxonomy): domain Bacteria; phylum Cloacimonadota; class Cloacimonadia; order Cloacimonadales; family TCS61; genus Tenebribacter. The sequence continues at coordinate 958 of CAZSOM010000037.1, read as the reverse complement.
ACCATACCATCGGATTTGCTGGTTCCTATTCCTTTTACTTCCAATTTATTATCTTCATTTATTTGTGCAATAATTACACAGATCTTGGTTGTTCCAATATCAATTGCTGTAATCACCTGACCAATTTTCATATTTCCTCCGACCTGATCACAAGTTGATCCGTAAATCTTAAATCTATAGTAGATCCTTTCTCAAACTTTCTGTTTTGTTCTAGAAAAACAAGTCTTTTCAGTTTCTTTTCTATCTCATTGTTTCCCAATACGATCTTGTAGCCGATATTTGCATTAACTAAAATTAGATTTTCTCTTTTTATGTAAAACTCAGAGATACTATCTATGAAATCTGGATCTACTTTTGCAAATTCATCTTTTAACAAGAAAATATTCTCAATAAACTCATTCTCGATAACTTTACCAATTAATATTTCCTCATCAGGAATTTTAGTACCGATTATCGGTAAATTCTCATTATCATAAAAATTTTCATTATCCAACACTAATCTATTTTTATCGATAGGGTAGATGTCACCTTTTTTTGTTCTGAAAAAGAACTCTCCCTTTCTTTCGTTAATTCGGATTTTCAATTTATTGGGAAATATTCTGGATACTTTTATATCTTCAATTCGAATAATATTCTCATATTTCTTGAGCACATCCTTTTTTGAGATAGAGTAAAGATTTAAATTAATGAAATCATTGCATAAATTTGTAAGAAAATCTGTTTCTAAATTTTCATTACCACATATCTTAACAGCCTTGATCTTAAAGATGTCAAGTTTAGTAAACAGGCTGTTAACACCTATGTATGCTCCATATATCAGGACAACAAGTGCTATAAAGAATATGAAATATCTGCTTGAACCTGATCTTTTCCTTTTCATCAATTTATTACCTTAATTTCTAATTCTAACTCTATATCCTTTTTCTTTTTTACTGTTTCTTTTACAGCTCTGATCAAG
>CAZSOM010000036.1:0-10459 GCA_964608295.1 uncultured Candidatus Cloacimonadota bacterium | reverse complement strand
AGCCAGGATCTTGGCTTTCTTATTATCTGTTTTTTCACTCAAGTGTTCCAAGGAAGCAGCCAGAGCCAGAAATTCACCCAGAGAATCCCACCTAAGATGATTTTCTTTGGTAAACTGCTGAACATGCTTGGGAGCAGAACCACCGGCTCCAGTTTCAAACAAGCCACCACCTTTCATCAGAGGAACTATAGAAAGCATTTTGGCACTTGTTCCCACTTCCAAGATTGGGAAAAGGTCTGTAAGATAATCTCTTAACACATTACCAGTAACAGAGATCGTATCTTTTCCTTTTTTCATACGCTTGATTGAGAAACGAGTTGCTTCGATTGGATTCATGATGCGAATATCCAAGCCTTCAGTATCATGCTTCTTAAGGTATCTATTAACTTTTTTGATCAATTCTCTATCATGAGATCTGAAGGGATTTAACCAGAATATAGCAGGCGCACCAGTTTTTCGGGCTCTATCCACTGCTAGTTTCACCCAATCTCGGATCGGTAAATCTTTCACCTGACACATACGCCAGATATCATTTTTTTCTACTTCGTGCACCATAAGCGTTGTGCCGGATTCGGCAGTTATAACAACCTTTCCATCATCCGGGCACAGGAATGTTTTATCATGGGAACCATATTCTTCAGCTTTTTGAGCCATCAATCCTACATTGGGAATATCCCCCATTGTCTCAGGATCCATTTCTCCATGTTTTTTACAGAATTCTATCACTTCCTTATAAACACCAGCGTAACTACTATCAGGAATAACAAATAATGTATCGTGCAGTTTCCCATCTGGACCCCACATTTTCCCTGAATTTCTAATCGCAGCTGGCATAGATGCATCTATGATCACGTCACTGGAAACATGCAGGTTGGTAATTCCTTTTTCCGAATTTACCATTGCCAGTTTTGGTCTGATTTTGTATTCAGCATCAATATCTGCTTCAATCTCTTTTCTTTTTGCATCTGGAAGTGCTTTGATCTTATTATATAAATCGCCCAATCCATTACTGGCGACAATTCCTAATTCTTCAAATGTGCCAGCATGTTTTTCAAATACATCCTTAAAGAATACAGAAACCACATGACCGAAAATAATCGGATCGGATACTTTCATCATGGTTGCTTTAAGGTGCACAGAAAAGAGTACATCTTCTTTCTTAGCATCATCGATCAACCCTTCCAGGAATTTGCGTAAAGCTTTGTTGCTCATCACAGTTCCATCAATGATCTCATATTTTATTAAAGGTAATTTATCTTTTAGAACTGTAACTTCCCCATGCGGATTTACAAATTCGATCTTGCAGAATCCAGCAGTTTCTTTTGTTATAGTCTTAGCTTTCTCATTGGAAGCCAGGTCACCACTTGTCATGTGTGATACATGAGATTTGGAATTTGGAGACCATTTCCCCATTGAATGAGGATTCTTCTTAGCATAATTCTTCACTGGAGGTGGAACTCTACGGTCAGAATTTCCTTCACGAAGAACTGGATTTACAGCACTGCCTTTTATCTTATCATAAACAGCTTTAACCTTTTTATCTTCATCAGTTTTTGGTTCTTCAGGATAGTTAGGTACATTATAACCCTGCTCTTGAAGCTCTTTGATAGCTGCTTTCAATTGGGGTAAAGATGCACTGATGCAAGGCAATTTGATAACGTTTGCTTCCGGTTTCTTCACAAGTTCACCCAATTCTTCCAGATCATTTGGCCTTCTTTGTTCTTCAGCAAGTTTCTCCGGGAAATTAGCAATAATTCTACCAGCAAGCGAAATATCTCTGGTCTCTATTTGAACACCAGCTTCATTTGTAAAAGCTTTGATCGTAGGCAACAATGAGTATGAAGCCAATGCAGGTGCTTCATCTACCTTGGTATAAATTATCTTTTCTGCAAATTTCTTCTTTGGCATTATAATCTCCTATTTCACTTCTTCAGGTTTGTTTGGAACATCATAAAGAATGTCGTCCCAAGGATGTCTGTAAAGTGGAGCTTTAAGACGTTTCTGATCGAAGTAATGACCCATGAATCCCATAGTTCTTCCAATAATAAAGAAGGCATTGAAGAATCCCATATCGATCATTTCTTTAATTTCGTCATCTTTATAATTCAAGCTTTTTAAAAGATCCACAAACAGCACACCAATAGTACCATCTACATTAAGAATAAGTGTTCCTTTCTTCATTGTTGTTACAGCTTGAACAGTTAGAGCATAATCCAAAAGTGGATGTTTGGGGAAATGTTCTTTGGCAAAGTTCATCATTATTTCACAACGTTCATCAGGATTATCGATACTATGGATTTTATGACCGATACCTTGAATATTGGTATTTTTCTTTTTCATCTCATTGATAAATTCTCGCGGTCCTAATTTATTTTCCAGACCCCAGCTAAAGTGATTTGCAGCACCATTCACAGCTCCACCGAAGCGTGGACCGATAGTTAGAATACCACTTACAATTGATTCGATCAGGCTTTTACCGGCTCGTGCAGTAACGATTGTATTATGAGCACCGGAAACTGCAGGACCATGATCTGCAACAATTTGAATAACCAGTTCAATGAAATCACAAGCATATTTTGGAAGTTTCTTTTTGAACCAAAGCAGACCAAGAACTCCACCGATACCATAACCTTCTTTGATCACTTCATCAATCGGAACACCACAGTAATTATGAATTTCACCAGTTTCATCACAGATTGTAGAAACGAAATTAGTTGGTTTTCTAACCAAACCTTCGGCAACTGCCTGGGCATAATCCATTGGCACGTTAGGAGTTTCAGGTTCAATGAAACTTTCTATCTTACCTTCAGCTTTCAGTTTATCAAATGTTTCTTTTATCTTCTGGTCGTAATCTTCAAATGAATCGGGAACTACAACACCAGCTTTTCTGAGTGCAGCATTTTTAGCCTTTGCTGTATCGTCTTTGCCGTCTGCCTTTGCACCGGCATGACCAAACTGAACTCCACCAGGAAGCATTTCGGCACAAGTACCCGTAACCCACATTACCAAGGGCTTGGTGAGTTTATTCTCTTCTATTGCTTTGATGATTTGATATTCGTCTTTTCCACCAACTTCACCCAGAGCAACCATCATTTTGATATTTGGATTCTGTTCGTAACGAAGCAGATGATCGATAAGAGTGGTTGCAGGATAAACGTCTCCACCCACTGCATAACCTTCATAAATTCCGTCAGTATTTCTGGAAACAATGTTGTAGCCTTCGTTGGAAAGTCCACCGGATACAGAAATAAATCCTACAGAACCGGGACGATATAATTTTGTGTCCCGAATATTCTGAATTGTTCCGGCTGCATTACCGATTTTGAAGCAACCTGGCTTAAGACCGCCAACAGTCGCAGGACCGATGATCCATTTACCTTTTTCTTTAGCAATTTTAGCTATTTTTCTTATATCTCTTTGCGGAACACCTTCAGCTATCATCACAATAGTACGAATGTTTTCAGTTTCCACAGCTTCCATGGTAGATTCTGCACAAGATCTTTCAGAGGCAAAATTCACCATAACATCAACATCTGGATGAGCTACAATTGCATCTGCTACACTCAAATATCTTTGGATAGCAATTTCTTTAGTTCCCCAGAATAATTTAATACTTCCAACTCCTGTAGGAGTTATAAAACCTGCTACAGATGGAGTTTCTCTTTTGCACAGGTAATCAAAGTCCAGCATTCTTTGAGCTGCTTTTTGCTGGTTCCCATGAATAAATGCTCTGGTACTTTTATCGAATAATTCATAACTTTTCATGATTAACCTACCTTCTTATCAAGTGCCAGTGAAACAATTTTGGTCATGTGTGTTTCCGGTCCGTAAACTTCGATTGGAATACCAAGTCTTGCACCCAGGTTCTTCATAATATTCAAACCTTCCACATAATTTGGTCCGCCACGTCGCACATAAATTTCCACGTTTGTCTCAACGATCTTTTCTTTGTATTCTTCGATCGCTTGAACAATACCTGTGAATGTTTTGGCAATATCTGTGAAGTTAGCAATTCCACCACCAATAAGCAGGAATTTTGGTCTTCCATGAGAATCTTTCTTTCTGGTCATTAGATCTAAAACTGTTTTAGTGTATGCGTAAGTAAGTTCTGTGGAAGGATTTCCACTATACTCACCGTAATTGGCAAGTTCATCGGTGAAGCCAAGATCAACAACTGTATCAGCATAAATTACAGAAGCACCACCACCGGCAACCAAGTTCCAGATACGACCTTCTGGATTAAGGATTGTCAGTTTAAGAGAAGCTCCGGTTCTTTCATCCAATTCATCTACTCTTTCTTCTTCCGGTGTTTTTTCCAAACCAAACGGATTCGGGAATTTCAGATCTTCCCAATATTCGGCACACTGGAAGGAAGCATAATCATCTATTTTTGCCACAGCATCCAGAGCTACAGGAGTGCCATCCACAAATGTAAAAGGATTTAATTCCAAATATACAAAATGATATTCAACTAACATTTTATAGAGAGCTTTGATGAATTCTGCCACAATTTCTTTCTTTCCACCAAGTTCTGCAGGTAAGAAACCTTCCACATCAAGATCATCAATTTCTTCCATAATTGGCACGTCTAAAGTTACAACTGTGTCCCATACATCTTCGATATTAACTCCACCTTTGGTAGAAAAATGGATTGTATCGTTATCTCTGGAAGTAGTGATCGCAATGTAATATTCATCTTCATGCGGAACGAATTTTTCTACGAGGAATTGATTTAATTCACCAGTAGTTTCGCCTGTGGTTTGTTTGATAGTAACAGTTTTGTTCATGCGCTCACCAATCCACGCTTGAACTTCCTGCCAGGTTTTATTTACAAGAAGAAGATTGTTAAGTCCTCTCTTGCCAAACAGTTGATCTGGTTTTGCTACCAACTTGTCAGTTGCCAGCCACGGATTTTCTTTTTCCAATACTTTAAGATCTGTGTTTGGTCCGATCAGTGCTTGAGCGGCTTCAAACTGAATCTTACCACCGGAAAATGCAGGTAGAGCTTTTGCCATCATTCTTTTGGCGTCAAATTCTCTGATACCTTTTTGTGCCATTGTAATAATCTCCTATATTTTATTTAGTTAGCTTTTTCATTTATATTCCCTCATCCGTCTGACCACAACATTGTGGTTCAGACACCTTCTCCAGTGGAGAAGGACAAATACATTTCAAATCTGTCCCCTCTCCCTTGGGGATAGTTAGGGTGGGGCTTTATTAGCTTTTCATCATAGCAAGAGTTCCACCAGCCAGCAGAATCTCTTTTTGTCTGTCAGAAAGATCATAAGTTGCTTCGAACTTGGTTCCTTTTGTAATGTTCTTCACAATTATGTTATTACCTTCTTTTAAAGTTTCTTTGATATTCTGAATTTCAAGTTCATCAGCCTGATCGATTCCATCATAATCTTTTTCATCTTTGAAGTTGAGTGGAAGAATACCAAAGTTGATCAGGTTAGCATTATGAATTCTTTCCATAGATTTTGCCAGTACAGCTTTTATTCCCATATACATCGGGCAAAGTGCTGCGTGTTCACGGCTGCTGCCCTGTCCATAAGAAAGACCGGCAACGATGATGTTATCTTTTCCACTGTTCTGAATTTCTTTTGCTCTGTCGTGGAAAGTAGGATCAACCACTTCAAACAGGAACTCTGAATATTTAGGAACGTTAGAACGATATTTCATTTTGGAACCGGCTGGAATAATGTGATCTGTAGTAATCTGATCTCCTACCTTTAAAGTAACCTGGGCAGAGATTGTATCTTTTAATGGTTTAGCTGCTGGAGGATCACCAATGTTTGGTCCTCGATAGATTTCTGTTTCTTCAGCATCCTGCGGGAAGATAAACATTGAATCATCAATATAGAATTTTTCCGGCATTTTCACATTTGGATATTCAATTCCCATTTTTTCCAAATCTCTTGGATCGGTGAATTTTCCTGTGATAACTGCTGCTGCTGCTGTTTCCGGGCTTACCAGATAGGCGTTGGCAGATTTAGTGCCTGATCTTCCGTAGAAGTTACGATTGCTGGTTCGCAGTGTTACAGCTTCTGTTTTGGGAGATTGACTGTTGCCTATGCAAAATCCGCAGGCAGATTCAGCAATTCTGGCTCCAGCAGAAACGATGCTGGCAAAACCACCGTCTTTAATAATATTTTCAATAACTTGCTTTGATCCAGGCGCAACAACGAAACTAGTATTTGTATGTAGTTTCTTGCCTTTCAGGATTTCAGCAACTGTCATCATATCAGTGTAAGAGGAATTAGTGCAGCTTCCCACACAAACTTGATCTACATTGATTTCACCAATTTCTCTCACAGTACTAATATTACCAGGGCTGTGAGGTGTTGATGCCAATGGTTCGAGTTCGGAAAGGTTGATCTCTACAACTTGATCATACACTGCATCTTCATCGGCGATCAATTCCGACCAATCTTCTTCCCTCTCCTGGGCAATTAAGAATTCTTTTGTTATTTCATCACTTGGGAAGATAGAAGTTGTTACTCCGCATTCTGCGCCCATGTTAGTAATGGTTGCTCTTTCTGGAACTGTCAAAGTTTTTATACCAGGTCCGGCATATTCAAATATATATCCCACATTTCCTTTAGTAGAGAATATTTCCAAAACTTTAAGGATAACGTCTTTTGCTGCGACCCATGGACTTAATTTTCCTGTAAGGTTGATCTTGATAACTTTTGGATACGGCAAGAAAAAAGCTCCACCAGCCATTGCCACTGCAACATCAAGTCCACCGGCACCAATTGCCATCATACCAACTCCGCCACCTGTGGGAGTATGAGAGTCCGAGCCAAGTAATGTTTTACCTGATTTACCAAATCGTTCTAACTGAACTTGATGACAAATACCGTTTCCGGCACGTGAATAAACAATACCGTATTTTGCAGCGACAGACTGCAGATATTTGTGATCATCTGCGTTTTCAAAACCGATCTGTACTGTGTTGTGATCTACATAACTTACAGAAAGTTCTGTCTTTACTTTTGGAACACCCATAGCTTCAAATTGTAAATAGGCCATTGTTCCAGTTGCATCTTGAGTAAGTGTTTGATCAATTCTAATTCCTACTTCTGTGCCTTTTTCAGATTTACCCTCAATTATGTGATTTGAAAGAATCTTTTCAACAATGTTTTTTCCCATTGATAATTCCTCTTCTCTATTATTTTTATTTGTTTTGTTCTTTTTAGTTATTAATTATGATTGTGTTTATTTCAAGGTCTCAATTTATTATAGGTTATATGTAATTTATTTTCAATATATTTTGTCGCTGCTTTTACCGTCATCAGTTCCATAAATACAAGTGGAAATTCATCTTCTTCCATCTTCCTCTCTATAATATAATTGAGGCGAGGTTTGCAATAAGATATTAGGTGTCAATACTTTTTTATTTTAATACAACACATATGAAAAATATTAATAAAACTTAAAATATTGGACATATAATTGTACAAAAATAATTTTGTTTGTGTGCGCCCGTGGCTCAATTGGATAGAGCATCTGACTTCGGATCAGAGGGTTGGGGGTTCGAGTCCTCTCGGGCGTGCCAATTAATTTTGGCTTGCGTGGCAAACGAAATAAAAACAAGATTTGGTTATACAAAGTAAAACAAATATACTCCGGCTTGGGAGAAACGAGCAAACGAAGTCATAATAACTTTAATTTTATGAATACGATACATCGGTTTTATTAATTACGAATAATTTAGCAACGAACAAAAACGAACAAAGAAATGTTCTGCTAATATTAATCTATGAGAACCCCTCTTCTTGCTGGAGTTCGACCTCTAGTTGGAATCTGGATTTGAATTAAATGAAAATCCAGCAGCGAAGAAGCACTGACAAAGGGAAAACTGTGTTTTTCCGACTCAGTAATCCTCTCGGGCGTGCCATTTGAATTTGTAACCTATTCATATAAAACCTGTTAGGTTGCATACATAAATATACTTCTTTATAACTGTTGTGAAAACTGATGTGAGTATGATAGGGTTAATATTATCTTTGTGGATTTCTTCACAGAATGTATATATAATGGTAACTTCCGAATCTGAAGTGCAATAATCCTTTAATGTTCGTCCATAATGGCTAAAGCTGCTAATTCTTTTACCAATTGTTCAGGAGTTTTAAAAACAATTCCATTTATACCAACTTTTTTAGCACCTTCGATATATTCAGGTTTATCATCAATGAATATAGTTTCATGTGATTTTACATTTAGTTTATTTAATGTTATATCATACATTTTTTCTTCAGGTTTTACTGCATTCTCAGCACATGAGAATGTTGTAGAGTCAAAATATTTTTCATAACCATTTTCAAAAAAATATTCCATTGTTGGAATTTCAGTATTTGTTATCAATCCAATTAAATAACCTTTATTTTTTAGAAGTGAAATTAATTGATAAATTTTATTTTTATCTTTTAATACATGCTTAACTGCATTTTTCCACAATGAATTAACTGGTGAAGTTTTAATATTTAATTCTTTACAAATAATATTCCACAGTTTATTTTCTGAAATTTCTCCTTTTTGAAAAACTGTTTCATATTTAGAAAAAATACCTTTTAATAAATTAACATCAATCCTTAATGCATTTGCACAGTAATCCATGAGTCCATCAGCAGGGTTGTCAACTAATACCCCTCCCCAATCAAAAATAATTGCCTTTATCATTTAAACTACCTAACTTAATACAAATTAAATAGTCTAAGATACAAACTTATTAAAGTATCACCTGCGAGAATGTAAACAAATGCTCCAGCTATAATAAATGGTCCAAAAGGGAAATGCTTACTACGATCATGTTTTAGAATCAGTAGCGTAACAAGAGCAATCAAAGATGAAAAGAGAACTGTAAATAAAATTCCCCATACACCCAGGAAAGCTCCTACAGCAACAATAAGCTTTATATCTCCTCCACCAAGGCTATCCTTTCCTGTAACTTTCTGGAAGAAATATGCAGTAAAAAGAAAAAGGGAAAATCCTGATAAAGCACCAATACCGGCTGAGATCCAGGTAACATCTGTATTTGGTAAAAATGCAAATATCAGTCCTATCACAATAAGTGGAAGTGATAATTTATCAGGGATTATTAGATGATATAGATCGATAAAAAATATGATCACTCCAAACGAAATAAATATTGCATATTTGGAAAAGACTAGCGAAAATTGACTTTCTTGAGTAGCAAATAGGAACATCAAAAGCAAAGGTGTCAATAATTCTACAAGAAAATAGTGGATGTTTATCTTCGTTCCGCAATATGCACATTTCCCTTTCAGTAAAATATAACTGATAATTGGAATATTGTGATATGGTTTGATCTTAGTCTTACATATAGGACAGCTTGAATCTGGGAAAACAACTGATTTTTTTATAGGAATTCTGAAAATACAAACATTGAAGAAGCTTCCAAAAACCGCACCGAAGATAAAAATAATTAGATAATACATAATAAAAATGCCCGGTTACCCAGGCATTGATCTTTAGTTTTATTTGATTCCCGAACTGATAGCCAGTCCCAGGTTGAATATCGGTAGATAAATGATAACGATGATATATCCTACCATTCCCGCCATAAGTATAATCATCATAGGCTCGATTAGTGATGTAAGCCTTTCTATCACGGAATCAACCAATTTCTGATGGAAATCTGCTGCTTTTTTAAGCAGACTATCCATCTCACCTGTTTCTTCACCAGTAGAGATAAGCTGGAGTAAAGTTGATGGGAATACTTTTGTTTTCTTAAAAGCCCCAGCAACAGTATAACCCTCCTTCACTAAGCCACGTGCTTGCTTACAACCCCTTTCAATAACTGCATTTTGAACAACCTTCTCAACCAGTTCCATTGTATCCATTATCGGCACACCGGCATACATTAGAATACTAAAAGTTTGAGCGAACTTACTCATAATGGAATTTTCTAACAAATTACCTATTACCGGTAATTTGAGAACAATACTATCAACAATAAGATGCCCTCTTTCTGAAATATAGAACAGGAAAAGAGCCATTATAAATGCTAATATTGCCAACCCTGTAAAGAAGACATTCTCACGGACGACATTACTGATTGCGATAGCTGCTATGGTTGGAGCTGGAAGATCAGCATTGAAACTTTCATAAACACCAGCAAACATGGGAATAATAAAATAAAACAATCCCCAGACCACTACTGCCAGAAACACAAGAATAAAAATTGGATACGATAGAGCTGACCACACTTTCCGTCGCGTGTCTTCGATCTTTTCCAAATAGGTTGCAAGCTCATCAAGAACTGTATGGAGTGTACCTGAGATCTCACCGGCTTTTACTAATGCAATGAAAAGTGAATTGAAAACACCTGGATGCAATTCCATTGATTCAGACAGACTGTAACCTTTTTTAATGTCGTCAGAAAGTCTTAATAAAACTTTCTTAAACCGCTTGTTCTTCTCTTCTCTGGCAA
>CAZSOM010000035.1:0-10493 GCA_964608295.1 uncultured Candidatus Cloacimonadota bacterium | reverse complement strand
TGCTTCCTGGTAGAGTTGTTTGGATTGGGATTGTTTTTTGTGTGCATCTTTTACAACTGTTTCAATTTTTTCTTCAAATGATTTTAGAAACTGTGGTAAAATAATCCTCTTCATATCTCTAATGTAAAGGTTTGGTTGAACATTTCCAACTACTTTCCGCAATGTTTGCATTTTACCATATTTTGAAAGAAGAAATGTAGATATTAAATAAGGTGATACTCCATCTGCTCTAATAATACCAACATGTCTATCCGAATTAGCAGGTAAAATATCTTTGGTTACAACAGCACAATTACCAATTGTTCCAACAGTCGAAATGATTACATCATTTTCTTTTAATGCTGTTCTTGGATTATTTTTATGTTGGTGTTTTGAAATATGTTTCAATCCAGAAATGTCAAATGTGTTAAATTTTGGAGCTTTAGCTGAAATCAGTAAAATATCACTACGATCATCAAAATCTATAGATGCATGAATACCATCAGTTACATGAGAGAATTCTTCAATAAATTGATGTTTTATTTTCAATATTCTTTTTTCAATTTTTAAATACTCAGGCTTAAAATATTCAGCATCAAATCTTTGAGCTTCAAGAACATCGCTTTTGTTTACAATACTAATTTGAGCCATTCTTTTTAACCTTTGTAACTAGCTTTTTCATCTCTTTATCGAAATCCGAAACACATTTTTTATCTGTATTTTTTCTATATTTTTTATATTCGATCTTTGCTTTTTTCATTGCTTGCTTATGGCTTATTTTACCTGAATCGTTAAGAATTTCTTTTTCAGAGATTATTAAGAAACTATCAAGTTTTTCGATCCAATCCTGCATTTTCATCAATCTGCCATTTGTTGCCTGCAGTTCAGCAAAATCCAGAAACAACGAAACAATCAAATTAAGCTGTTTTAATTCTGGCTCGGAAAGGTAATTTTTGGCAATACCAATATCGCGGGTTGTAATATAATTTCCTTTAAAATTTGTTAATCCCAATAAAGGCTCATCAGAATTAATTCTATCTGCAATCATTTCTGCAGCGGTTTTGCCGTGAACAGCAAAGTGCATTTTATTTTGAACAACAGCAAAAAATGTTTTGGTTAATTCCGCATTTTTTTGATAATCTATACTTGTAGTATAAATATCAGTAACTTTCTGATAGAAGTTTCTTTCACTGCTGCGAATATCACGGATTCTTTGCAGGAGTTCTTCAAAATAGCGGGATCGTGCTCCTTCCTGTTTCAAACGGTCATCATCCATCGTAAAACCTTTTACGAGATATTCTCGAATTCGCTCGGTTGCCCATTTTCTAAAACGGGTTCCTTGAATTGATCTTACACGATAACCGACTGAAATTATAACATCTAAGTTATAGTAATTAGTAGGTTTAGTAGAAAAATCGGAATTTCCGATTTTTCTTAGAGAATCTTCCTTTTCTAATTCATTATCATTGAAAATATTTAAGATGTGTTCATTGATCGTGGAACGAGATTTTTGAAACAACAAACCCATTTGCTCTATAGTAAGCCAAACAGTTTCATCCTTTAGGTTTACCTGGAGTTTAGTTTTGCCATCATCGGAATCGTAGATTATTATTTGATCCATATATCAACTCCAAAAGCTAAGCTTCTGCTCTTTAGCCCATTTTTCAAAAGCGAAAGCTATTTCATCCAGGTCATGTCGTTGGATAAGATGATTATGCTCATCCAGTAAACGTTCGTGTGATTCGTTAATTTTATAAATTTCCTGACCGGAGTTATCTTTACCGGAGTTTTCTGAAACAGCCATAAAAACAGGATAATCATCAAGTTCTGGATTTATCTCACCATCCCATTTTTGAATAAATAGAACAGAAGTTTTGGTTCCGGTGTGTGGCTTAAAAGTATTTCCATCCAATCCCACAACAGCAAGCAATCGAGCTTTTTCCATAATGAAATCTCGGATTCTCTTATCGGAAGTATTGTTGAACCTTCCCTGCGGCAGTACAATTGCCATTCTGCCGCCTGGTTTTAGAAAATCCAAGTTCCTTTCAATAAAGAGAATATCACGGGATAATTTCGAAACTTTTTTATTGTTTTTGAAAGCAACATCATACGCTGAAATGAGCCGACTATCCTTGATGTCACCTGCAAAAGGCGGATTAGCCATGACAATATCAAAATTGAATTCTTTTGGATCATTAGGGTCAACTGCAAGGTCTAATAATCTTAGATAACCATCATTGTAAGTTCTTGTCCATTCTCTATCTTTAAGCTTTTCACTCCAGCGCGTGTAATCTAAAGTGTTTAAATGCAGAACATTTGTCCTGCCGTCTCCAGCTATCATATTCAAAGTTCGAGCTACACGAACTGATTTTTCATCAAAGTCGATTCCAAAAACTTTATCTACATAATCTTTTTGCTCATGTGTGAGTTTTTGATTTGAGAAATTGGCAAAATGAGCTTTGCCATTATTTTTAAGTTTTTGCCAAACATTGAATAAAGTGTGAACTGTAAATCCGCAACTTCCACAAGCAGTATCGATCATATATTCGGTTGAATTCGGATTCATCATATACACACACATATCGATTACATTTCTGGGAGTAAAGTATTGTCCTTTTTCACCTTTGGCAGATTTATTCACCAAGTATTCAAAAGCCTCATCAATAACCTGCAAATTGGAATTGAACAATTTAACATTTTGCATGAAACCAACACAAATCTGCAGATGATTTTCGTCCGTAATTCTTAAAGGTTCACCTTTTTCGAAAATCCCGGGCCATTTATTTTTGGCACGTTGGAAGAGCTTGTTGATAGTCTCTTTTGTAAGATGTGCATCACCACGACTGCGAAATTCGAGTTTTCTAAAATCGTGATCACCGATTTTTAATGATAATAATTCTTTTTCTGTAAGATCAGGATTGTCCTTTTTTGCTTCTTTCAATAACACTTCGATTATAACACGATCATTGGAACTTTCCATTTCATCATACAATTTGGTGAAAATTAATTTGAAGACTTCTTCAAAAACATCAACACCGGCATTTGCTAAAACCTCATCTTCCATTTCTTCAATAAGAGATTTTAAGGTTTTTCTTTCTTCTGCCAGTTTATCTCTTTGCATTAATTCAAGATAAGAGAATTGTTCATTTTTTACATCATCTATTGTCTCCGATGCTTTGGGAATATTGGAAAGAGGTTCAAAATAATTTGGATCGAGACGTTCAAAATAATTTATTTCAACACCATTTGTCCATACAGCCAGAGGTGCACCTGTTGCATTCGTGTAGCTTTTTAGCTGATCTTTTCCGTCTTTTGCTTTGTGCTTTTTTACTTCTACAACACAATAGACACTGGTTTTATCTGCTTTGTTTAAGATTACAATATCAGCTAGTTTTTTTTCTCTACCAAAAGAAACACTAAATTCAACTTCCAACAAATTAAGAGGATATTGATATTCATTCATTAATTTATCCAGCATCAATTGTCGCACAATTTCTTCTGGTTTAACTTGAATGTCTTTTTGGCGTTTAATACATTTTAAGTATGGTTTTTCTTTTTTTAAGAATATACTCTTTTCAATTCGATCGATACTTTCATTAGAAAATATGGTTAAGTCATACTTTCCGGAAGATTTAATAAATTTAGTGATTTGCATTATTGATCTCCATTTATAATATTAATACACCAAATAATTCTGTTTATTTTATGCAAATACATTTTTATTCTTCTTAACGAAACGAATATTTGTACTATCGAATAAAGTCAGAATATTCTCGATATGGAAGTATAAATAAACTTATTTAATAATTTTTGGTATAACCCGAATTGCCAACTGTAAAATGAGATTAGAATAAACTCCAGCCATGATATCATCCGCCATCACACCCCAGCCGCCAGGTAATTTCTGTAGAACATCAACCGGTTCCGGTTTGAGGATATCAAATATTCTAAATAGAACGAACGCTGCAATGATAACTGGCAGTGTTTTGGGCAGGAATAAAACTGCTATAAAGTAACCCCAGAATTCATCTAAGACTATTTTACCATTATCATGTCCCAGTCCAATTTCTGCTTTTGAAATGAAAAATACTGAAATGATGCTGCAAATTAGAATTACAATTAAGGCAAATATTGAATTCTGCCAGCTGTAAAACCATTGATCCGGCAAAATAAAATAGACAATGGCTGCAAAAAGTGTTCCGGCTGTTCCCGGAGCTTTGGGAAAGTAACCGATTCCAAAAAGTGTGGAAATGTATTCAGAAAATTTCATATTTGTCCCCCTTTGCAAGGTGGAATAAAAGGGGGTTTCTTATTATTGTTCTTAAATTTATTTATTTGATAATTAATCCGCAATTTTACAAAACCCCTCTACGGCTAAAGCCGTATCTCCCCTTTCAAGGGGAGCTTTTACTCTTCAATCAGAATCTCAACATAAGTTTCTTGCATCAACTCTTTGATCCAATTTCCATAGAGTTCAACTTCTTTTTGAGATGTAACCATCTCTTTTAGTTGTTCAAAGATCTCAACGTATTGGAATTCTCTTTCCGGTACTTTGCTGAGAATGGAAAAGATATAAAAACTATCCTCTTCTCTGATTAAACCTGTATTTTCCCCAACCTCTAGTTCTAAGAGATAATCTTTGAACATTTCAGGATATGTTTCTTTGGTAAATTCTCCAATTACTCCACCCAGCAGAGCTGTCTCTTCATCTTCAGAATATGTTTTTGCTAATTCGGAGAATTCTTCTCCTTCTGCCAATTTTTGTATAATGTTTTCCATTAATTGAATATTAGCCTGGACATCTTCTTCTGTTGCTTCCACTTTTTTTAGAATATGGCTGGCATTAACTTCGTTTCCTTTTTTCTCTAGAACTTTGATGATATGATAGCCAAATTGTGTTTCAATAACTTCACTTATTTCCCCGGGCATTAACGCAAAAGCTGCATCTTCAAATGATTTAACCATCATTCCTTTTCCGAAAAATCCCAGATTTCCACCATTTGGTGCGGAAGGTCCTTCACTGTATTCTTTGGCTAATTCTGCAAAATCCTCACCTTCATTCAACTTATCACGAATTTTATTTATCTCTACCAGGATTCTTTCTTTCGTATCCTTTCCCGCTTGAATGTAGCGTACTATCATTCCTATCTCATACATTTCAGAACGAATAGGAATATCAACCTTGTTTTCTTTATAATAATCTTCCACTTCACCTTCGGTTATGTGGATCTTGCTCTTGATATTGTATTGGATAATTTGAGATTTCAGTTGTTCTTCTGTCATCATTTCGATGTAATAATCTTTAAGTTCAGGAACAGAAAGACCTGCACTCTTCAGTTCTTGTTTAAATTCTATTTCACTGAGAAATTGTGATGCAACCTGCTTGATCTGATCTTCTGCAGCTGCTTTTATCATCTGTTCATCAATTTCATAATCGTCTTCTTTTGCTTTTTGAACTATCAATTTTGATTCGATCATGTTATCCAATATCTCAAAATCATTGATGTTCTCCATATCCATTCCGGAAGCATCTAATTGTTGTTTTCTTTTTTCCAGATCACTTCTTAAAATTATCTCTCTTCCAACTTTAGCAATAATTGTATCTGCCACTTCTGCAGATAATGAGATAAATATAAGTAAGGTGAAAGTAAATATTAATATTTTTTTCATCTATTCTCCCGTTAGATTGAAATTGTGATTTCAGATTTATTTTTTAATTCTTTGATCAAATTATTGAATAATTCTGTTTTTTTCTGTTTTGTAACAGTTTTTCTAATATCGTCTTTAATTTCTAAAAAAGTCATATCTTCCTTAATTATTCTGGAATCATAATATTTTAAAACGTATAAACCTCTAGCAGTTTTAACACTTTTATAATGATGTTTTTTCAGGGACGTTAAAGCATTCCAGATATTAGCATTTGATTTTTTCTGGGAAAGGAATCCAATATATCCACCGCTCTTTCCGGCAGATTCCTCAGAAAATTCAATGGCAGCATCTTTGAAAGATGTGTTCTTAATTGCTTCAAGTATTTCTGGCAATTTAGCTTCATCTTTGGTAAATATTCTTTGAACTTTATATTCTTTATGACTCTTTTGATATTCACTCTTATGGAGTTTGTAATAGTTGAATAATTCATCTTCCGATATTTTTACATCAGCAAGTTTTGCTGCAATTAGAGCATTAGCTTTAATATTCAATTCAGCAGATTTTATTTTTTCTTTTACTTCCGGTAATTGTGAAATCTCTAGTAAGTCTGCTTCTTGTGCTAATAATGTGAGCTGTACCCAATCCTGTATAAATTCTTTTTTTTCTTCAACAGTGAGGATTCCCCATTCTTTATCAGTAAAATTTGCTTTGAAATCATCCATTGTAAGTTCGATCTCATTTACTTGAGCTACAATATCTTTTTCTTCTGTTTTAACGCATGAAAACAAAGTAACTACTAATAAAAATATTAAGAATCTATTCATAATTCCTCAGATCATTCTTCCAAATATGGAGGAGTGAAGATAATGTTTATTTCCGGTTCCAGATCAAATTCTGTGTGAATGAAATTATCGTTAACATTTAGCGATTTTAGAACAATACCATAATTTTCATATTCATTTGAAATGTAATATTGAACAACTTTTGTAATATCAATTGTGAAATGTTCACTATTTAGAGTATCGGTTGTATTGCTGATATAAAGATCACTAATGTCATCATTTGTTAATAAAGGAATTTCTGGAAAATCAGTATTTATCGTATCTGCCGTTACAAATAATGGAATGATTGAAATCGAGCCATCCAAAGGATATGCATTAACCCCATCGTTAGATAGAATTAATTCTGCCTTATTTATTGTAATTCTCTGCAGGAAAAGAACTGTATCTGCATTAGCAATTTCATAATCAGCAGGAAGAGCATCAACAAAAGCTGATTCCAGTGCATCTAAATCAAATTTTGTAAATATGTTTATTGGTTGAATGTTGGATAATTTTAGCTCATCCTGCCATTTCTCATAATTATTATCAATCTCATAGATCGCACAATCATAGCAGGTAGCAATAGTCTCTGTAACAAGTGTATCTTCTTCGGTTTCTCTATATTCAAAGGTTAGAATCGGATATTTATCATCAGAATATTCTGAAGTATAAATTTCCATAAAACTGTCATCAGCATCAGAATAGATAACCAAACTGGAATTAACATCTTCATTTATCCATTCTTCCAGAATTACAGGATCTAGAGTAATATTTATCGAATCATTTTCACTTACAACTTCATAATCTTCGGGCAATAGTTCAGTATAATCTAATTCACTAAAATGCTCTCCAGTCCATTCTGTAGAATCGGAAGAAATCCACCACGTTGCATTTTCAAGCCATTGAATATCATTAATTTTTGCAAGTTTAAGCGTTGTATTATCCACAATATCAAAATTATGTCTGTCTTTTATTTCCAAGCTTATATTAACACTGGAAATTTCATATGAAGAATCTGGCAGATTTGTAAAACGTAATAAACTATAAGAAGTCTCCTCACTATATTTTCCAAAAGACATTATTGTAGAATTATTATATGAACAGCTGTCTTCATAACTATAAATCTCAGAAAAGCTATCGTGATCTAATGTTGCATTTAAGGGGACATTTCCACCTAAACCACCTGTTCCAACAATATTATCTTTTTGTGTACAGCCTATTGAAATCAATGATATTATCATGATAATTCCAACGATCTTAATTCCTATATTCATCTATACTCCTTTTTTATTATAAAATATAAGTAGTCCTAGTAGGTGTTGTGTATATGGTGATAACTACATTTATGACTACTTAACTCTCTATCTTTTAATAAGATAAAATTTAACATTCTATGTGTATAACTTGTGATTAGCTTGTTTACAAAATTCACGTTATGCACAATTTCTTTTTCTAATTTTCTAAAGATCAATTTATAAACATCTATAAACATAAAACCATGTGTATATGTGTATAACTATCTTTTAATCTCTTTGATCAGCTTCTCTATCTGGATCCGGAGCTCAATGTCTTCTTTAAATTGCTTTTCAATTGTACGCTTGGCATGAAGCACTGTTGTGTGATCTTTTCTTTGATAATATTCAGCAATCTCTTTTAATGATAATTGTGTGATCAGCAGATTGGAAAGATACATTGCTATCTGTCTGGGAAAGGCAATATTTTTCTTTCTGGTTTTATCAAAGATCTGGGCAGGGCTTATATTATAAGCATTACAAACTTTTTGCATGATTGTTTCCAGGTTTACTTCTTTAATTTTATCAGAGATCATATCAATGAGAATTTCACTAATATCATCCACCGTAATATCTTCAGTGTTCAAATTATTGTAGGAAGCAAAAGCCAAAATGCGGATAAGTGAGCCTTCCAAGGCACGTACATTACTATAAATATGTTCTGCAATAAACTCGATAACTTCATCCTTTAGCAAGATCTCTTCAAATTCTGCTTTTTTCTTAAGGATAGCAACACGGGTTTCAAAATCAGGGCTTTTAAGATCTGCCAAAAGTCCCCATTCAAACCTGGTTACAAGCCGTTTTTCCAGTTCAGGAATATCTTTGGGTGGTCTGTCGCTGGTGAGGACAATTTGTTTTTTCTTTTCGTAAAGGGCATTGAATGTGTGAAAAAATTCTTCCTGAGTTCCCTCTTTTTTGGAAAGAAAATGAATATCATCTATTAACAGTACATCGACATTACGGAATTTATTGCGGAAAGAAGGCATGGAATTGTTTCTAATATTATCTATCATCTCATTGGTAAATTCTTCAGTAGTAATATAGAAGACATTCTTATCTTCCAACTCTTCCATCACAAAATTTCCTACAGCCTGCATGAGATGAGTCTTTCCCATTCCTGATTCACCATAGATGAACAAAGGATTATAGGTTGTTCCGGGTGATTCTGCCACTGCTAATGAAGCTGAATGGGCAAAACTATTATTTGTCCCAATTACAAATTCATTGAAATTATAATTCTTATTTAACTTGGTATGAAAACTACTGATCTTTTTTGGCTGCTGTTTATAGCTATATCTCTTCTCTGGCTTAGCAGGATTTATACCTGTGAAACGGATGCTATATTTATTATTAAACAAGTTAAAACAAATTTCAGAGACTAATTCACTATAATTTGAGTTTAAGTAATCTGCAATAAATTGAGTTGGAACTTTTACGGTTAGTTTGTTATCTTCCAGATCAATAATTTGAGTTTCACTAAACCATGTATTAAAGCCCTGTTCACTAATATTTTCTCTAAGTGTATCAAGAACACCGGACCAAAGCTCTTCATAGTTATTCATAAAACATCCTTAAACCCTTTTGATAATAGCCAATCAAAGAAAACCAATGCATTTTATACACTACCTATGCACATAATTTTCCACTGGAGCTAACATATTATTTTTAAAGTAATTGCATTAAATAAAATTAAGAATATAAAAACTTATCCACAATTCAAAATTCCATGTAAACTATCACTATCACTAATTTAACAACGAAAATGCAAACGCAAGTTTATTTGTCAAGCCTGTAAAAAAGTCACTTCTCTGTGGATAAATATTTATTGAGTATAGCTAAATTAATAAAACACAACTAGATAAAAATATCAGCTTGATCATAGTTATCCACAAGCAATCACTTCAAATTCATGCTTTATATATAATTAACACTTTTTTGTGGATAACTCAGTAATTCTTAAATTATTTGACAAAGAAATCCACTTTCAAGGTATTGGGAATGCTTAATTAGATAGGTAGATAGAGGATTAAATGAATTTTGAAAAAGAGATGAAGCTAATAAAAAAAGGTGTTGAAGAAATAATTTCTGAAAATGAGTTAATTACCAAATTGAAAAAATCAGAAGAATCAGGTATACCTCTTCGTATAAAATACGGAATAGATCCAACCGGTTATGATCTTCACATCGGGCATCTGGTTCCAATCAGGAAAATGCGTGAATTTCAGGATATGGGACATATCGGCGTTATCATCATTGGAGATTTCACAGCACAGATCGGTGATCCCACCGGAAAAGATGAATCACGTCCACCACTTACAAAAGATGAAATATTAAAGAATGCAGAAAAATATATGGATCAACTTTACACAGTTCTGGATAAAGATAAGACAGAAGTACGCATGCAGACCGAATGGTTTGGTGATATGAAGATGTCTGATGTACTTAAGTTGATGGGTAAATTCACCTTGGCGCAATTCATGGCGCATGATACATTCCGCAAACGTTATGAAAATGGTCAGACTCTGGGCTTGCATGAAATCATGTATCCCATTCTGCAGGGTTATGATTCTGTAGCGATCAAGGCAGATGTAGAGCTGGGAGCAACCGAACAGAAATTCAATATTCTGACAGGTCGTGATATGCAGAGATACTTTGGTCAACCGCAGCAAATTGCTATTCTTTCTCCAATTTTAATGGGAACGGATGGTAAAGAGAAAATGAGCAAATCGCTGAATAACTACATTGCTGTATT
>CAZSOM010000034.1:6520-10515 GCA_964608295.1 uncultured Candidatus Cloacimonadota bacterium | reverse complement strand
ATTTCATAATCACCTCATTATATTTTCTTTTGTTAATTCTTTAAATCTATTTTGTAATTGCTCCCTTTTTTCTCCAATCTCATCCTTTGAACCAATTGATATAGGATCTCCATAAGTCACATTGATCTTAGAGAAAAGATATGGAAAACGAAATCTATCCCAGGAGTTAAAAACTTTTTCTCTATTTATGTCTACAGCAACAGGAACAATTGGAAGTTTTGTAAAATAAGAAAGAAATAACACACCATCTTTGATCTCTTCAGAAGGTCCTTTTGGCCCATCCGGTGTTATCGCCATATCATGCTTGTTGCCGAGTTTTATTAATTCCCTTGTCGCAGAACTTCCCTTTCTGCTGGATGAACCCCGGGCAGTTTGATAACCAAGGAGTTTTGCAGGTCCGGCAATAATTTCACCATCTTTGGACGAAGAGATTAAGATCACGGCACCTTCATTCCGATGCAAATAAAGCAATGGAAGCATATTCCTATGCCAAAAAGCATAGATCACTTTTTCTTCCGGTTTTGAAGTCCGCAGATTATATCTCCAGGTAAGACCGGCTATTCTAACAAGTGCTGCTGCTAAATATTTCTCTAAAAATAAGCCAAATTTACTCATTTAGCATATTCTCAATTATAGTTGTAACTTCGGTTGATGGGGTTTTGCTTCCCAATATATCATGTAGGGCTTTAAGCTCATAGCTTATTTTTCTATATTTATTTTCATTTGCTAAAATATCCGTAATTGATTTATGAATATTTTCAGCATTAACCTCATCCTGGATAAATTCAGGAACAATATCTTTTTCAAGAATAATATTTGGAAGCCCAATTCTATCAATTTTAATAAAGTGTTTACCAATTTGATAGGAAATCTTACTAGTTTTATAAACAATGATGAAAGGTGTTCCCAGATAAGCGGTTTCAATGGTAGCAGTGCCCGAGGTAACTGTTAGGAAATCGCAATGTTTCATCATTTCATAATTCATATCTTTTACTATTTTGATGTTCATGTTTGTTTGATTTACCATTTCTTCAAAAAGTTTAGTAGAAACTGATGAAGCCTGGGAGATGAGAAATTCATACTCATACTCATCAAATAACTCAATAGATTTAATAAACTGCGGGAGCATCATCTTGATTTCAGTATCGCGGCTTCCAGGCAAGAATCCCAGCCATTTCTTATTTGGGTCTAATCCAGTTAATTCAGCAAACTCCTCTTTTGAATATTTTAGCTTGATCTCCTCTGAGATTGGATGTCCCACGAAGCCTGCTCTTATTTTATGTTTATTAAAGTATTTTCCCTCAAATGGTAAGATATAGGCAATATAATCTGTATACTTTTGTAGCTTGAAAATCCTTTTGTATTTCCAAGCCCAAAATTGTGGAGAAATAAAATAAAGAACAGGAATATTAAAACTCTTTGCTAATTTAGCAACGCGCATATTGAGTCCAGGATAATCAACCAGAACAACAAGATCGGGTAAATTATATTTGAAAATATTTCTGATATGATTTTCCACTCCTGCAAAAAATACCAAATGTTTTACAACTTCGATAAAACCCATTACGGAAAATCGCTCAAAAGGATAAATAGCCTTAAAACCATGAGTTTTCATTTTATCTCCACCAACCCCGAAATTCACAATATTGCTGAACTTCTTCTGAAGTTCTTCTAAAACGATCGAAGCATGAAGATCACCGGAATTTTCACCTGCTATCCATAAGATTCTTTTACTTTTCATCTCAATTCCCCGAATTATTAAACTAACATTTATTTAGCTAATTTATAACAATTAAAGAAAAAATAAATAACAATACGAAACTAATAAGAGTAGGCAGATATGCCTTTTTCATAAACTTCCAGTAACTGGTTTTGAAATACTCAAGAGATACAATTATACAGGGATGAACTGGAGAAATCATATAACCAAGATATACAGCCACATACATGATCACAAAAGCAAGGATAGTGAATTGATCAGTGCCAAATTTAGTGAGAAATATTGGGATCAGGATGGAGATAGGTAATTGCACACGTCCTGTTACAAAACTCAAAATTCCCGCTATCACAATGATGAGATAGTTCTTGGAAAATGAGAGCTGTGAAATTTTGTCAGATATAGCAGTTGCCTGGAATATTCTTAAAAATAAAAAAATAGCGATAATAATTAAAAAGTACTTCCATGGTTTCATCTTTTTCAACAGTGGAAACAATTGAACTGGCTTCATTTTTCCAAACAGGAAAGTTAAGATCAGTGTGATGGTAACAGCAATAACCAATGCCATTTCATCCATTAAAGAAGCCATCTTTAGGAATGTGTGAATAATGGGTGCACTTATAATTATAAAAAGTGGTATGAGTAATTTTATAATATTTAGTTTATGTGGTTTAGGCATATCTCCTTTGATGTGATGCAAAAAGAAGAAATAACCCAGAATGAATAGAACAAGAAAAATAGGGAAGATGAAGATCATTGCTTGATAAACATCAAAATTTCCCATCTTGCTGCAGGTGAGAAGTGAGCCTAACGGATAGATCAGAATGAGAATGTGACGAAACCAGATATTTATTGCTGTGTAAGTTTCCGGTTTGATATCACTGCCTGATCTATTTAACATTGGAGCAGAAAGCAAGGCACCACCAGGAATTGGTAAAAGCCCCATCAGAGCGGGTGATAATCCCAGAAACACTCTTCTTTTTACTTGTAGATTATCTACCAGGTCTTTCATTAATCCGGATATTTGAAGTCCACCACCAATCAACGGAATTATGCCAACAGCTGTGGCTAATAAGATGATCTTTTGATCGATCAAGGTCGTATGAATTATTACATAGAGTTCACGGAAAGGGAGGTTAATTGCCCCTAAGAATAGTGCACCAATTAATAGTCCAAACCACAGACTTTTCCTGGAGATGAACATTATTAAGATAAGTGAAATTATAAAACTCAGCCAGACTTGCATTAATCGATCCTTAGAATAGCAGTTCTGGTGCGTGGTCCATCAAATTCACAGAAATAAACTCCCTGCCAGGTTCCCAAAAGCAAACTTCCTTCATTGACGATTATATCCTGGGAACATCCCACTAAGGAACTTTTTGTATGAGCATCGGAATTTCCTTCCATATGATTGAATTCTGGAAGATCCGGTGAAATTCTATTTAAAGCAATTATCAGATCGTGTTGTACATCGGGATCTGCATTTTCATTGATGGTAACTGCAGCAGTTGTGTGCGGGATGAAAACGGTAACTCTGCCTTCAATAGTATTAGATTCACTTACAAACTGCTTAATTTCAGAAGTTATATCTATTAACTGCTCACGCTTTGTTGTACGTACATTAATCTTCTTTATCATGAAAATTCCTTCTAAAATTATATATAACTATCAAAATTCTACAAAGTTGTTTTGTGTCAATTCTTATCATTTATCTTGACGAATAATCTCCAAAATATGCAAATCAATTACTAAAGCAATCTATATGGAGGTGCAATGAAAAATTTACATATTTCTACTGATGAGAAAATCATCTTCGGTATATGTGCTGGAATTGGAGAATCATTTGGAATTAATGCCAACATAGTTAGAGGAGCTTTTCTGTTGTCCTTGCTCTTTGGTTTTTCCGGATTTTTTATTTATCTAGTTCTGGCAGTAATTTTGCCTAAAGGTGATAAAAAACCCGAAGAAATTAATATTTCGGAAGAAGAAGATGATAAGGAGAAAATGAACATCCGTAGAAGTTGGAAAACAAGAATGCTAGCCGGTGTTTGTGGTGGTTTTGCTAACTATTTCGGTTGGGATGTCAGTTTGATCCGTATTGGTTTTGTTGCAATGAGTTTTGCCGGTGGGATTGGTATATTCTTGTATCTCTTCTTCTGGTTTATTTTTCCTAACGAGGAATAAGATAAAAGATGAGTTAGGTTTTTAATGAATAAAATTTCCGTCATCCTGACGAATCTTGCACGTTGTTCTCCATAGGAAGGATCTCCTTACTAAA
>CAZSOM010000034.1:0-6510 GCA_964608295.1 uncultured Candidatus Cloacimonadota bacterium | reverse complement strand
ATGAGAATTCTTTATTTGCAAGTTCAATCTTGTAGATTGAACTAAAATTATAGGACGCTTCAGAATGATACGTCCTGCTGAGTCGTTAAAAGTTAATTTACACGGAGGAATCTATGAAATCATGTCTTATTGTTTTTCTATTAATGATTATCGTTACTCTTTCAGCCCAGATCTCAACTCCAATTGAGATAAATGGAATTAATGATGGTAAACATAGCAGTGGACAACGAGCATATCAAATTGTTGATGGGATTTCTTATATAACTTACAAGGAAGGTTCATATATCTATCTTACCAAAATTAATAATTCGAATACTCAAACTTATACGATTGTTGATACATTAACTATGTGGTTCGAACGTTTCACTGTTCCGGCAATTCAAGTTTTAGAGAATGGTAATATTATTATTGTTTATTCTGAAATTGAAGATTCAGATAATGGATATTTAAAAATTGCTACATCGACAGATAATGGAACATCATTTAGTGTTGAGACATTTGAGATAACTCAATTTGGAGATCCGCATATTGTTAAGAGTGATGATGGCTTAGATATCTGTTATTCGAACAGGTTGCAGGAGAAAAGTTTAGCAAAATTTCAACATTTTACAGAATTTGAAAAATCAGAAAATGAAGATGGCGGATTAGCGGCAGGTTTTGTGAAATTCTGGAGTATGGATGAATATTTTGGACCAGTACACTCCAACGATGATATTTGGATTGCAAATATTGGAGGCTGGCCTACGTTTCATAGTATGGTTACAACTGCTAAGAGAATTATGGACTGGGCAACGGGTGCACCTGCTGAACTAAGCGCACCTATGGATGATATTTTTCTAGGTGGTTATGAAGAAGAAATTGTTCCTTATACACATAACGGTGCAGGAAATATCCGACTGAATGGTTTGGTCGTTGGAGCGGAAGATACGGACATTGTTTGTGTCGAACTAGCAAACGGAAGTTTTGAAAGCATGTATGGTAATATTGTAGAAGTAGGAGTTGATACTTTTGGTGTATATAGCTGGTTTCCGCATAATGTAGAAGAAGCAAATGCAGTTATTAATAATGGAGGTAACTGGTATGAAGATGCCGATCATATCTGGACGAATTATGTTACGATCTATGATACTATCTGGTCACAAGGAGCATCATTTCCAGTTACAAATCAATCTGTCTGGGCAGGTGATGCTGAATTATGGATAAAGGGTTCAGTCTATGGTTCCCAAACCTGGGCAAGCGCAAATAATATATTCATTGTAGGGGATATTACTTATTCAAATACTCAATCTGGAGATCCAGCGGATGATCCTGATGATACAAATCTAACAGATTATTTTGGTCTTGTTTCTGAAAAGAAGATCTTGATCAGGTATAAACACAAAGATCCATTTAACGAATTTGAAATTTATGATGAAAATTGTAATGACGTTATGCTTTACGGATCGTATGCTGCACTTGGGATTGGAGATACTTTGGTTTATGGTGAGATGGCATGTCATTATGATGGAATTTTAACACCTCAGTACCAGCATCCGCATGGTTCCACACCAGATTTTACGGCTCTAAGTCCATACACTCTGCAAGAAACACTTTATACATATGTTGATCTTCATAAATTTATTTTCCCTCCTGATGATCTACTTCCACCGGAAATTTCGGGATTTAATCTTCATGGAGGTCAACCAGTAGTTAATCAACCTTGCGGATTTCCTTATGAAAGTCTTGCTTATACAAATTCATATCCAAATATTGATCCCGGTAATTATGTTTATCCGTATGGGACAGATTATCCCTGGTATAACCCGGTCTGGCCGGAAAGCTCTGATGAGATAGTTTTCGAAAGAGGAGCGCTTACAATCTTTGGCTCAGTTGCACAGACTCGACGAGGTTATATCCATCGCTCAGGAGCAGATCCGTATAATCATCCGGGAGATAACCAGTGGAATTTGGATGAATTTCATTATGATGGAACACACGACCCAACAGGATATGAAAAAGATTATTATGGTGATACTCGATTAGCATTCGTGCAACCTCCTGATTTCCCAAAAGTTTTTCAGGCAACGAATGTTCCCGCAAATATTAATGTACTTCATTCTTCCAACAATGGACAGAATTTTTCTGAATCTTTTATTGAGGATGTGGATGAACCTTTACAGTCACTTTGGATGGATTCAGATGGTGAAAATGTTTTAATTGCATATCAAACTACTACGAATTTTTCATCGTTTCATTTTCTTGTCTCATCTGAGGATCCTCAGGTATATGAACATTATGAAGTAGATAGTTATGGAAGCAGGTTCAAGAATGCACACATACTTGGTAATGATATTTATATATTATGTGGATTAGGTATCTATGATGAAATTTATTATTATCAAATTGGGAATACAATATCTGAATTGATCAATCTTTTTGATCCTGGATTTCATTTAAGTGATTTCACGGTTGGAGAATCGGGTGCTCTTGCTTATGTTCATGAAACATGGTATTCTCAAGAGGCTTTGCATCTTGATTTTCGCTATAATAATGAAAATGGGATAATGGCAGGATTTATAAATTGGACCTATCCTTTTGAAGATATCTCATATTATGATTCAGAAATAAGCATCAAGCTTGATGAAAATAATGATGTTTATTCAACGATTTTATTACATACTATTGACAACCTGCAGTATTCAAGACCACTCTATCTTATCTCCGGTGAATTGGATGGGATAGTAGAGGTTATTGAAGAAGATATAATTCCACCAAAAGTATCAATGCAGATCTTTCCCAATCCGTTTAATCCAGAAACAACAATTTCTTTTTCTCTAACTACAGAGAGCACTGAGAATACAGAGATAATTATTTATAATGTAAAAGGACAAAAAGTCAAAACATTTCAGATCAACCCATCAACCGATCAACTCATTAACTCAGTAACTTGGAATGGAAAGGATGTAAATGGTAAAAGTGTATCCACCGGAATTTATCTTTTTGAATTAAAAACAGATGGGGTTGTACAAAAAACAAAGAAAGGTTTGTTGTTGAAATAAATAACACTATCATTTGGAGGAATCAATGAGATCTAGTTTCATTATTTTTTTCATAGTAATTATCGTTTCATTATCTGCACAATTCACCAATCCACTCAATATTAACGGATTGGGAGAAATTACTCAAAGCAGCGGTCAGAATGCATACAGGATTGTTGATGAGACTGTGTACATAACTTATCTGAAAGAATACATTTATTTCACAAAAATTACCAATAATAATAACCAAACGCATAAATTAGTAGATGCTTTATTAATTAATATAAATCAATTCACGATACCTGCCATTGAGGTTATGGATAACGGTGATATTATTATTGTCTATTCAGAAGTGGGAAATACATCCAATAATTTTTTAAAAGTTGCCACTTCAATTGATGATGGACTAACTTTTGATATTGATATTTATCTGCTGGATTGTTTTAAAGATCCTCAAATTGCACAACGTAATGGTGAATTGGATATATGCTATTCAAACGCTTTACCAGGTAATGATCTAACAGATTTTATGTACTTCACAGATACTGAAAAATCTGAAAATGAAGATGGCGGACCTGCTGCTTCCATCTTAAAATTCTGGGGTGAGGATGAATTGGATGGACCAATGCATTCCAATGATGATATCTGGATTCAGAATGTTGGAGGTTGGCCAACATTCCATGGAATGGTTACAACTGCTGGTAGAATAATGGATTTTGCCACAGGATCATTTGCAATTTATAGTGTACCAATGGAAAATGTTTTCTTAGGCGGGTATGCAGAAGAAGTTTCACATATTGAATTTAATCCTTCCGCAGCTCTTATTCGGCAAAATGGTTTAGCACTTGGCTATGATGGTATTGATATTGTATATGTAAAGCTTGCAGATGGTGCTTTTGAAAGTATGTTTGGTGAAATCGTACAAACCGGAATTGATACTGTTAAAGTTTACAGTTGGTTTCCTCATAATGCAGAACTTACAAATCTCGTGATTGACAATGGAGGTAATTGGTTTGAAGATTCAGATCATATTTATACAAACACAATTGCGCATTATGATACAATTTGGACTGCTGGTCCATCATTTCCAGTGGTGAATCAATCTGTATGGGTTGGAGATGCAGAGCTGTGGATAGAGGGTGAAGTTTATGGTCCTCAAACCTGGGGTTGTGCTGATACTGTATTTATTACTGGGGATATTACTTACCATAACACACTTCCCGGTAATCCACCGGATGATCCTGATAATATGAATATAACGGATTATTTTGGACTTGTCTCTGAGAAGAAAATCTTGATAAAATACAAACACAAAGATCCCTTCAATAATATGGAAATATGTGATGATAATTGTAGCGATATCATGCTATATGGTGCTTATGCTGCCATTTGTGAGGGAGATGAAAGCATTCACGGAAACATGGCATGTCATTATGATGGTATAATTACTTATGAGTATCAGCATCCACATGGTTCTACACCAGATTTTGCAGCACAAAGTGCTTATACAATGCAAGATACACTATATACGAATATAGACCTGCATAAATATATTTTTCCTCCAAATGATGTCATTCCACCAGAAATCTCAGGTTTCAATCTGCATGGTGGAGACCCAATAATTAATACTTGCGGATTTCCTTGGGAAGATAATGCATACATAACTTCCTATCCTAATAGTGATTCCAGTAATTATGCTTATCCTTATGGAACTGATTATCCCTGGTATAATCCTGTTTGGCCGGAAAGCTCTGATGATATAGTTTTCGAAAGAGGAGACTTAACAATTTTTGGTTCATTTCTTCAAAGACGTCGAGGAGCAATCCACCGTTCTGGAATGGACCCTTATAATCATCCTGGATTAAATCCTTATAATCCCGGGGATAATGAATGGGACATGGATGAATATCATTTTGATGGTCATCATGGATCAACAGGTTATGGTAAAGATTATCATTATGATTCACGATTAGCTTTCACTCAGCCACCAGATTTTCCATCATTAAATCAAAACTTTGATAGAAGTAACGATATCCGCTTGCTTCACTCATCTAATAATGGTCAGAGTTTTTCAGAATCTTATGTTGAAGAGCTAGATGGTGTTCTGCTATCTCTCTGGATGGATTCTGATGGTGAAAATTTACTTATAGCGTATCAGCAAGCAAATGAATATAATACAATGCATTTTCTGGTTTCCAATTATGATCCACAGATTTTCCAGCACTATTTCGTTGGAACTGGAGGTAATAAATTGCAAAACGCTCATATTTATGGTGATTATATTTATGCTTTCTTACATGAAGATCACCCTAGCCGAGATGAAATATTGGTATATCAGATCAGTACTCAAGAAATGCAATGGTGGTATTATGATATAGATTCCAATTTAAGTGATTTTTTAGTAAGTGAGACAGGCGATATGGTTTATGTTTATGCACCTGAATATGATCCAGAAATTATCGATCTTGATTTTAGATATAATAATGGAAATGGATCTATGCAGGGATTTATGAATTGGAATTATCTCTTTGGACCTAATTCTAATATAGATTCAAAGGTAAGTGTTAGATTAGAGGATAATAGAGCCTATACAACGATTTTAAAAGATATTGATGAAAATGGTATATCAATGGGAGAGCTGTACTTAATTTCCGGTGAACTAGAAGGAATGGCAGAGGTTATTGATGAAGAATTTATTTCCCCAGAATTCTATATGCAGATCTTTCCCAATCCGTTTAATCCAGAAACAACAATTTCTTTTTCTCTAACCACTGAGAGTACAGAGGACACAGAAATTAATATTTATAATGTAAAAGGACAGAAAGTGAAAACATTTCAGATCAACCCATCAACCGATCAACTCATTAACTCAGTAACCTGGAATGGTACTGATACAAATGGTAAAAGTGTGTCCACAGGAGTATATCTTTTTGAATTGAAAGCTGATGGAAAATTGCTGAAGACAAAGAAGGGTTTGTTGCTGAAATAATCGTCATAGCGAGGTTTCATATGAAGAAATACTTATGAAGCAATCTATTTTTGCTTATCTTGTTTCAGATTGAGATTGCTTCGTTTGAAATAGCAAGTAGAGTGCTCGCAAAGACAATCTGACGAATCTTGTAAGATGTTTTCTATAGGAGCGGTTTGCCATAAATCTTATCTGACTCTTCGTTAATAGATTAGCAAGAAGATTCCTCAGAATGACAAATTTCTCAAATTAAATTCTTTTCCCAAAATATTAACATTCACTTGACTTTCAGAGTAGCATTCTTGTTTTCATAAATAAAAAAATATTGGATAGATTAAAAGAATGAAAATAAAATGGATTATTGGGTTGCTTATCTTGCAGGTTGCCTTATCTGCCTACAATTTCTTCTCTCCAATGATCAAATGGGAAAGGTTGAACGTATCAGAAGCTAGAACTTCAATAGAATTATCCAATACAAATATTATTATCAACTCTGAGAAAGTTTACAATGATTCAATTATATTT
>CAZSOM010000033.1:0-10528 GCA_964608295.1 uncultured Candidatus Cloacimonadota bacterium | reverse complement strand
ATTCATCGCGCATTTCAGCAACACTTCCGTCACATTCATTCAAAGCAACTATAGCAGCTTTCTGGGTTATAGAATTAACACATGAGGTTGTATGACCTTGAATTCTAGCGGCCCGTTTAATAATATCTGTAGGACCAGCAGCATAACCAAGCCTCCAGCCGGTCATTGCATAAGCTTTTGAAACACCATTTATAACAACAGTATGCTCACGAACCTCATCACTTATCGTAGCGATAGAGATATGTTTTTTTCCATCATAGATCAGCTTCTCATATATTTCATCAGAAATGATCATAATATTATATTTTACGCAAACAGCAGCAATTTTTTCCAGTTCCTTTTTATTGTAAATTGATCCTGTTGGATTATTGGGAGAGTTCAAAATAAGAGCTTTAGGATTGCTCAAGGATTTCAGTGCTTCTTCCAACTGCTCTGCAGAGATCTTGAAATTAGAGGCAGCGCGGGTGGGAAGTAATATCGGAAAAGCGTCAACCATTTCAACCTGCGAAGTGTAACTTACCCAATATGGTGAGGGAATCAAAACTTCGTCCCGTGGATCACAAATAGTCATTAACAAAAAGAAAATGGAAGCCTTAGCACCAGGAGAAACAAGAATATCTTCTGGGTTGCACTCTAGATTGTTATCACGTTTCAACTTGGCAGCAATTGCTTTTCTAAGTTCAAGAATACCTGAAGATGCTGTGTAGCGTGTGAAGTTATCATCAATCGCTTTATGAGCTTCATCCTTAATGTAATTGGGTGTATCAAAATCCGGTTCACCTACACCAAAATTGATCACATCAATACCTTCTGCTTTCATCTGTTTTGCCAAAGCAGAAACCATTAGTGTTGGAGATGGCTTTATCGCCTTTGCACGATGAGAAATTTGAATCGACATTTTATTACCTCTTTTGCTCTATTTTATTATCTTTCACCTTCAACAACAAGTTTGGAAAGATCAGCCACTTGTAAAAACAATTCACGGATGCGGATAAGAATGTTATATCTATTTTGTTTGATATCTTCATCCTCAACATTTACCAAAACGTCATCAAAAAAGCTGTCAATGACGGAACCAAATTTAACAAGCATTTCAAGAATTTTTTTATAATTCTTTTCAGGAAGCAAATTAAAGATCTCTTTCTCTAAAACCCCACACTTCATATATAGAGTCTTTTCCGTCTCTTCCTGTAAGAGCTCTTGCTTCACTTTAGAAGTAGTCTTCACCTCTGCAATAATATTGGAAACGCGTTTGAACCCAAGTACAAGCTTAATAAAATCTTGTTGTGTCTTTAGTTCTTGCAATGCTTCAGCCCGACGAACAAGATCGTGAATATTAGAATGATCAATATGCATCACACTTTCGATGATATCATAATCTATCTGCTCTTGCTTAAGAAGCCAATTAACACGTTGTTTGAAGAAATCATAAACTACATCTTTGTTATTTTCAGGTTTATCAAGTTTAACTTCCAATAGTTCAAAGGATCTATTTATTAATTTATGAATATCAATTTCAAATTCATTATTGGAAATAATCTGAACAACACCATTAGCAGCACGCCTTAAAGCAAAAGGATCTTTTGATCCAGTTGGTAATAAGTTAACTCCGATAATTCCGCAAATTGTGTCAATTTTATCGGCAATTGCAATTACCGAACCAACTAGAGACATCTTCTTATTACCATTCTGATAATGTTCTTCTATTGCAAGAGCAACTTCCTTTTCTTCGCCACTTCTCAAAGCATATTGATGACCAATATATCCCTGAAGTTTAGTAAATTCTTTCTCACCGAGCATCTGTGTTACAAGGTCAGCTTTGCAGAGTTTTGCTCCGCGTAATACTATTTTTATTATATTATTATCAAGCTTTAGCTCATCACAAATAAATTTGGTAATTTCCATTATTCGTTCTGTTTTCTCTGATACAGAACCAAGTTTTTGTTGAAATGTGACTTCTGACAATTTTTGAACGAATGTTTCTAGAGGTTGAGCGGTATCTTCCCTATAGAAGAACTCAGCATCTTCCAATCTGGCAGTAATCACCTTTTCATTACCCAGTTTTATCAAATCGGAATAGTTCGGATCTCCATTGGAAATGAATAAAAACTTGTTGCTAAGTTTTCCACCTTTCCTGCTAACAGAAAAGTATTTTTGATGTTCAGAAAGCGTAGAAGTTACTACCTTTTTGGGAAGTGTAAGATATTTTTCAGCAAATTCCCCAATTACTGCAGTTGGAAACTCCACAAGATCGGTTACTGTTTCTAGTAATTTACTATCCTCAATCACCTTTTCATTTGAGTTTATGAAAAGTTCAGTCATTTGTTTAATTATAATCTGCTTTCGTTTCTTTCTATCCGGGATCACAAATACACTTGCAAGTTTGCTTTCGTACTCATCAATCGAATTAATTTCAACCGGATTATCCAGTTTTTGAAATCTATTTCCAAAAGTAATGTTCCCAGATTTAATATTATCAAATTCCAAATCAATAATATCATCTCCAAATAAAACCAGTAACCAGCGTATTGGACGTGCAAAGGAAGTTCTTGAACTTCCCCATCTCATTGATTTCTGAAATTTAATTTCAGTAATCGTACTTTTGATCAAATCTTTCAGGATTGATATTGCTGGTAAGCCTTTAATCTCTTTTTTAACTGCAATTTTCTCACCTTTTGGTGTTTGTTTAATTGTTAGATCTTTCTCTTCAGCCCCAGCTCCACGCAGAAATCCCAAGGCTGCCTTTGTTAGTTTTCCACTGGAATCGTAAGCCATTTCTCTGGTAGGACCAATCCGCTCAATTACCTTATCTTTCTGCTGTGTTTGCAGTGAATTTATTTTAATTGCAAAACGTCTCGGAGTAGAAAATATTTTTAACTCATCGAATTCAAGATTTGCTTGTTTAAGTGCAGACTCAAAATAATCTTTAATCGTCTTTACAGCATCAGCTATATATGCTACAGGAATTTCTTCAACACCAAGTTCAAATAGGAAATCCTTTCTATCCATTCAAATCCTCATAAAATTATTTTAGCCAAGTTTCTGAATTGTATTTTGTTGTCTAATTTTTTTTGTTTAAGTAACATGCTTATTGAGATGAAAAAGAAATTATTTGTTACTAATACGTTTCGCACTAGATCTTGTTCTTTTACAATGTTAAAATAGGTATTTTACTGAAATCTGATTTACGAAACCCAGATCACCGTAAGAAACTATTGCATAATCAATTTTCAGGTTGAATTTATTGAGGTCAAATCCTGTTCCAAAAGAAATCCCGGAGAAGATGTCATAATCTCCACCAGTAGCCCAATCCGAGGCATTCGTTTTGTAACCTGCTCTTAAAGCTAGAACTGGATGTAATTGATATTCCACACCTATTCGCCCGAAAATATCATTATCTAATGGTTTATAAATATCCACAGTTGTATATAACTTATAATCGGGATGGAAACTTAAGCCAACAGTAATTGTTGTCGGCATTTCCTCTTCATATTCATTATCTGTATAATAAGATAGTTGCTTGCCTATGTTTCTTAAAGCAATTCCAACTTTCAGGTTTTTATTGGTTGTTTGATGTAACAGAGCCGCATCGAACACAACTGCTGAAGCCGAGTTGTCATCAAGTGTTTCCTGAATGAATTTAAGATTAAATCCAACATCAAGCATATTTAATACATACTTTGCTGCGCTAATTCCAAAAATGAAATCAGACATACCAAAAGTACCATCAATGCCTACCCATTGCCCAGTTTCATCTGCAATAGTACGATCTTCAGTAGCGGTAAGTCCCTTGGCGAAAACTGCCAATGAAGTTTTTTCATTAACAGGATAAACATAGGCAGCCGAACCGCAGTTAATCCCATCAAGATAGCTCATATATGTGAGAGAAGCTTGTGGTGATTTAATTTGCATAAGACCGGCAGGATTAAAAAAAACCGCATTCGCATCATTGGAAAGACCTGTATATGCATTGCCCATGGCAGCAGCTCTGGCTGAATAATTAACTTTCAAAAAAGTAAAACCGCTTGTTCCGGTATTTTCATTTTCGGCTGCTAATAGAGTCGAAAATAATATTATTGTTATTATTAGAATTAGAATTTTCTTCATATTTTAA
Source organism: uncultured Candidatus Cloacimonadota bacterium (assembly GCA_964608295.1). GTDB lineage: Bacteria > Cloacimonadota > Cloacimonadia > Cloacimonadales > TCS61 > Tenebribacter. The sequence continues at coordinate 6,414 of CAZSOM010000033.1, read as the reverse complement.
TCCCCTCTAGAATTTCAAAAATTTCATCTTTTGTAATAGCATTAAATATTTTCTCTCGATTTTCATCAATTCTGAGAAAATTTGAAATTCCTCCTAGAACCTTCATATATTCATCCTTTTTACTATCAGGAATAGCTATCATAAAGATAACCTTTACCGCTTCATCGTCAACCGAGTTAAACTCAAGTTCATTGTCAAGTACATAAACCACAAGTTTCATTTCTTTCACAAGATCTGATCGTGCATGAGGTATTGCCACTTTTTTCCCGATGCCTGTTGTCATTAAATTCTCACGTTCCATTATTAATTTGAAAAAAGCATCGACTGACACAATTATTTCATTTTCAAATAGAAATTCAACCATATCTTCAAGACAACTTTTTTTATCAAGAGCATAATAATTCTGAACTATCAAATTACGTGAGAAAATCCCCATTAATAACCTTCTATAAGTCTATATGTTTAAACGAAAACTCATCCATTTATTTACTTGACTTTAAATAGTCAATTTTTTTTTGTGATGTTCTAATTTGAAGAAAAGAGAGGAATTAAATTATGAATCATGGAAACATTGACAAAAAAACAGTTATTACATTCGTCGCAATCTTTACATTTTTATCTTTATTTGCAGCCACAGAAATTGCTGACTCTACAGTTGTAGCAGACTTCGAAGGTGGAAAAATAACAATGGGAACCTTTAATGAACGTCTCGCGCAAATACCTCCTATGTACAAATCTAAGTTTACAACTATTGAAGGGAAAAAGGAACTTCTTGATATTATTTGTGTTGAAGAACTTTTCTTTTTGGAAGCTCAAGATCAGAAAGTTATGGAACAACAGGATTTTACAGATAGAACAACCGATCAGGTCAAATCTGTTTATTTTTCCGAATATAGAAAAGAACTGCTGAAAGATGCGATTTCTGTTTCAACTGAAGAAAAGGAAGCGTATTTTAAAGAAAACTATGAGAGATTTAAAGAGCGTACATTTGAAGAATCTGAGAAGATGATAGAATCTCAATTAATGCCTCAAAAAGAGAATGATTACATCGAAGCAAAAAAACAGGAACTCTTCAACAAATTTGATGTAGCTATAAATTACGATCTTTTAAATATGATAAATATAACAGCACCTGATAGCAATGAAACAATAATCAATGAGAAGGTCATCTCTTCCTCAAATCCGAATATTGATAGAAGTGTTGGAAACATTATTGCTCATCTTGAGATCCTACCGGAGCGAACTCAGGCATCATTGTGTACTGAAGTTGGGTTAAAAAAACATATTGATGAATTGGCAAAATCGGATGCTTTTTATGTTGAAGCCCAGCAAAAAGGTTTTGATAAAAATCCTACAGTAATGACAATGACTAAGCAGATAAAACGAAATATGGCCTTGAGAACGACATATAATACTTTAGTAGTTGAAGCAATTGACACAAGTGAAGAGATAATGCAAGAATACTATAATGAGAATATTGATCAATTCAGTACTCTTGCCCACAGGAAGATTCAAGCATTTGGTTTTGACACAAAAAAAACTGCTGTAAAGATGCGAAAGAAAATTAAAAAACTCATCAAGAAAAATAAAGATGATGAGATAAATGCTCTCATCCAGGAACACTCAGTTTATTCTGATAAAGATGGCATTTTAGATCACGTCTATAACAATGGCATTATTCCTGGAATTGGCAAAGATCAAGTTTATTGTGACATGGTTTGGAACACAAATCCGGATCAACTTAGTGAAGTTTTCCAAAACTCAAAAGAAGTTTACGTATTTTTTAGAATTACTGAAGATGTAGTTGCAACAGCAAAACCGTTTGAGGAAGTAAGGGGTAAGGCAGAACAAACTCTAATGAGAACTCTTTCAAAAGAGAAATTTGAAAGTGTGAAAAAGGAACTGGAAATTAAATATTCTTTAACTAAATATCCAGATAACATGATTGTAAAACTAACTGCAGAAGAATATTTTAATAAAGCTGAAGCAGCCCAAAAAAGAAGAAGCTTCAATGATGCCATTTTCTATTATGATGAAGTAATCAAGTATTATAAAAACGATAAAGATGATTATAAGGCAATGTTTATGAAAGGTTTCCTGTATGCTGAAGAACTTAAAGACAAAGAAAAAGCTATTGAAATCTTTGAGAAATTCCTCGAGTTATATCCGGAAGGTGACTTAAGAGAATCTGCAACTTATATGCTGTCATCATTAAAAAACAACGAGGATATGATCGAAACAATTGAATTTGAAGAAGAATAAATAAGAGTTTAAACAAGGAGGCAATATGTTCTATAGGGGTGATAAGCTTAAAGAAGTTTTTCTTAAAGCAAAAAAAAATCGATTTGGAATTATAGCATCCAATGTGGTTTTCGATAGTGCTATCCGTGGTGTAATACAAGGATATGAAACTCAAAGATCCGATGGATTACTTCAAATGAGCTCTGGAGCTGTAAAATATGCAGCCGGAAACACAAAAGATATTGAGATTGGTGCTCAAATGATCTCGTCTATGATCAAAATAATCGCTTCTCAATACAAAAATTCCGGGGTTGGATTGCACATTGACCACGCAACTCCAAACTATTTTGATTTTGTTGTCTACTGTATAGAAAATGATCTTGTCTCATCTGTGATGATAGATGCATCTAAGGAAGATTTCGAAGAGAACATCCGCATTTCTACTGAGGTTGTGAAAATAGCCCATAAGCACGGTGTTTTAGTTGAAGGCGAAATTGGTTATATCAAAGGAGCAGAGGACGAAATAGTCTTAGATACCGAATTATATACTCAGCCTTCTGAAGCTTTGGAATATGTAAAAAAAACCGGTGTTGATCTTTTTGCAGCTTCTGTTGGAACTAATCATGGTGTAACAAAAGGGGCACAAATTACCTTAAAACTCAATTTGATCAAAGAGATCGATGATCTGTTAATTGGCAACAATGTAGAAACCGGAATCGTGTTGCACGGAGCTTCCGGACTTACAGCTAAACAGCAAATTGATGCAATAAAAAACGGTGTTGTAAAAATTAATAAAGATACGCGCTATCAAATAGAATTCGCAAGAACAACGCAAGCCTATTGGGAAAAAGAAAAAGACGCAATTGTGAAACCTATTGATATCAATGAAGCTAATTATACAATTGATAAAAGTCGTTTTGATCCTCGCAAATGGCTTATCCATAGTGAAAATGCTATGCAGGCTGCTGTTGAGGAACTAGTTCAAATTACCGGTAGTGCTGGTAAATCAATTTTATTATAATTCAAGGAGTGAAGATGAAAAACATTGCAATAAATGGTTTTGGAAGAATTGGAAGACTAGTCTTCAGAGGATTTCTTAATAATGAGGAATATAAAATAGTTGCTATCAACGATCTTATGGACATGAAGTCATTAGTATATTTACTTAAACACGATTCTGTTCAAGGGATTCTAAAGAATAAAATAGAAGCAAAAGAAGGTGCGATCATTGTTGATGGAACCGAGATCAAGGTTTTCAGTGAAAGAAATCCTGAAGATCTCCCCTGGAAAGAACTTGATATAAGTGTTGTTGTAGAATCTACAGGGATTTTCCGTACAAAAGAAGGTGCCGCAAAGCATCTTACAGCAGGAGCAAAAAAAGTTATAATCTCAGCTCCAGCTAAAGGAGAAGTGGATGCCACAGTTGTATTGGGCGTAAATGACGATATACTTAAACCCGAGCATAAGATCATTTCAAATGCTTCCTGCACAACTAACTGTCTTGCACCAGTTATGAAAGTGATCACAGACAATTTTACTGTTGAATCAGTTTTAATGACAACGATACATTCTTATACAATGGATCAATGTCTTCTGGATTCTCCTCATAGTGACTTAAGAAGATCTAGGGCAGCAGCTCTGAATATTGTACCGACAACAACAGGAGCAGCAACAGCAACAGCAAAAGTAATTCCGGAACTTAAAGGGAAAATTGATGGAATGGCTGTAAGAGTACCTACTCCAACCGGATCACTTGTTGACGTATCAATAATTGTTGATAGAGAGACAACCAAAGAAGAGATAAATAAATTAATGAAAGAAGCTTCAGAAAATAAAATGAAGGGAATTTTGGAATATGTTGATGCACCACTTGTTTCAACAGATATTGTTGGGAATCCTGCCTCATCAATTTTTGATGCAGATGTAACTATAGTTAACGGAAATTTTATCAAAGTACTCAGCTGGTATGACAATGAAGCCGGCTATGCAAACAGAGTTATTGACCTTGTTAAATATATTTCTGAGTTGGAATAATTTATGCATATTAAGCCCACTATGAAAGTGGATCTAATAATCAAAAGAGTTATACTAACAATAAGCCTGCTCTCCGCAGGCTTGTTGTTTGCTGACAATTTTAAAATTGTCCGGGCAGAATTGAGAGAGAAATCTGGAAATAACTTAAGAACTGAAAATATAATTTACACTGAAGATTTCGAAAATGGTTTGGAGTCATGGACGACAACAGATATTACTGATCCCGGTTCTTTTTGGAATACAAACACTTTCAATGCCTACGGAGGGACAGGAAGTTCGTGGCGAATGGCAGATGAAAACATTTCACCGGATGGCGGGTATGAAAACAGTTGGTATCAAGTTCTGGATACACCCGAAATCTTGCTGCCAACTTCTGGTAATTTAGTAATTTCTTTCGATCAATTTAGAGCTCTTGAAGAATTGGGAAGTAACGGTGAATTTAATGGTTGGGATGGTTTTAATGTACGCATTAGAAATGCAGACCAGGATTATATTGATGCAGAAATCCTGACAGATTGTAACCCTGCCTATAACAGTACAAGTTTATACGGATTTGGTTTTGAACATAATGAAGATCCTGATGGAATCCCGGGTATTCCCGGCTGGGGAGGATCAACAGATTGGGCATCAACTTCGATTGAAATTCCAACCTCATATTTGGGTAGCAATGTAATCATCAGTTTTGCTTTTGCTTCCGATCCAAATACCTCTACAGTTTCCAATCCTGAACTTACAGGACTGTTTATTGATAACATTGATATTGCCGGAGTTTTTACAAATGATGGAGTAGACGAAACTGGATTTACAGGTTTTTCTAATACACCCAATGGTGGTAATTTGTGGCATACTTTAGAAGATCCAACAGCACCTTCCCCCTTTTATGCGCTTGGTTGTTTCGATCCTGAGACATCATTTTACAATCCAAACATGCACAACTATATAACTAGTGACGAAATTGATATGCCAATATCTGGAAATATCTATTTTGATATGAAACTCAAAACTGATCTTGATGATAACTCTTTTCCTAATTGCAATTATTTCTCAGTTGATGTAAGATATATTGCTGCAGTTTTCCCATCTGTTGTCATTTGGTCAAATTGGAATTCTATTTCCAATCCCTTGGGAAATCCTGAAATTGAAAATGTTGTATTTGCTGGTTCTGTAGAGAATTGGTCATATTTTTCAGACAACTGGAGCGGTTTCAATGATCTCTCATTATTGGCAGATAAAACTATCCAACTTCGAGTTGGTTTGCATTCCAATGATGATGACCCATACGGATTTGGCATAATAATTGATGACATTACACTATCCGATTCTACTTATACTGAAGCAACTAATGATATAACTTCACCTTCTCTATTAACGATGAGCAATTATCCGAATCCATTTAATCCCGAAACAACTATAAGCCTTAATGTTATTGAAGACGATCACTATACATTAACAATTTATAATTCTAAAGGTCAGCTTGTGAGATCTCTCATCAATGGTACGATCAATAAAGGTTTAATAAACGTAAATTGGAACGGTTTGGATCAGAAGAATAACAAGGTGAGTTCCGGTGTATATTTTTATAAATTAGAGAGTAAAAAATTAAGTATTTTCAAGAAAATGCTATTAATGAAATAATAAATACTGGAGGAAAAAATGAAAAAAATATTAATATCTGTTCTCTTCGTTATTCTGGTTTTGCACGCTTTTGCAATTCAAGTTAGCACTCAAGAAGCAAGTAGAACAACTGAGATGAAATTACAAGTAAGTGAACAGGATGAGCATTCAATTTCAGATGTGCATGAATTTAAAAGTGAGCAGGGAGACCTTCTTGCTTATATTTTTGACCTTTCACCGATCGGCTTTATTATAACATCAACGAATACTGACATCACGCCAATACTCGCATATTCTTTCCGTAATGATTTTTCAATGGAAAAAAGTATTTTAAACCAGGGCTACATATTTATTGAAAAAAATATGACTCTTCAGAAAGAAGCTCTTGAACTTATTTCCAATGAAGTGAAGCAGGAAAATAACGAGAATTGGAATAAATATCTTAGTGGTGATGAAAGTTACTTTTTAACGCGAGATGTAACCTGGCCACCAGATGAATATGGCAGCAGTACTGAAGGCTGGATA
>CAZSOM010000032.1:0-10927 GCA_964608295.1 uncultured Candidatus Cloacimonadota bacterium | reverse complement strand
CAATAATATCCTTCTTGATCTGATCTTGTTGAATTTCCGGTGCATGCTGGGTAGAAACAACAACTGCTTCTAGCCTTTTGGGTTTGTTGTCAATATACTCAATAGTAACTTGAGTTTTTCCATCCGGACGAAGGTAAGAAAGAGTTTCATTCTTTCTCACTTCTGCTAATCTAAGAGCAAGCTTATGTGCTAAAGAAGTTGTCATAGGCATTAACTCAGGTGTTTCATCACAAGCATATCCAAACATCATTCCCTGGTCACCAGCTCCCTGTTCATGATCATTATGCTCATCAACTCCCAGAGCAATATCAGTAGATTGTTTGTCAATTGATGTAAGTACAGCACAAGTTTTATAACCTATCCCATAATCAACATTCGTATAGCCAATATCTTTAATTGTTTTACGCACAATTTTGGGAATATCAACATAGCAATTGGTAGTTATCTCACCAGCAATTACAGCCATACCGGTTGTTAGAAAAGTTTCGCAGGCAACGCGAGCATCCGGATCCTCGTTCAGTATTGCATCTAATATGGCATCTGAAATCTGATCAGCCATCTTATCAGGATGACCTTCCGTTACAGATTCAGAAGTGAATAAATGTTTCTCGTTCTTCATATTTTATCCCTATTTTATAAATTTATCAACTTCTTCCGAAGTTTTACAAGCTAGAATTTTATCTAATTTTGATTTCATCCCAGCAATATCACTACCTAAGATTTCTTTTTTAATGATCAATAATCTTCCAGGACTCACACTGAGTTCATCAACTCCAAGAGCTAGTAGAAGTTTTACATATTCTATTACAGAAGCCATCTCACCGCAAACTGCAACTTTCTTACCTTTCTTATGAGCATTATCAACTGTAAGTTTGATCGACCTCAGCACAGATGGATGGGTTGGTTTATAATAATCAGAAATCGATTGATTATCCCTATCTACTGCCAAAGTGTATTGGATCAGGTCATTAGTTCCAATACTCAGAAAATCACATTCTTCAGCAATGGTATCTGATGTGATGACAGCAGATGGAACTTCGATCATTGCTCCAATTTCTATATCTGAATTATGAAGGGTGTTTGCTTTTTTTAGTTCTTTGCTGCAAAGATCAATAATCTCCTTACTTCTAATTACTTCATTCACACCAGAAATCATAGGGAACATTATCTTAATATTACCTTGAATATTAGCACGTAATATCGCCCTGATCTGCTGTTTAAATATTGGAATATTCTGCAATGAGATTCTTATCCCTCGGCAGCCAAGATTGGGATTTTCTTCATGAATAATATTAAGCACTTTTGAAAGCTTATCACCGCCAACATCAATCGTTCGGATGATGACTGAATTCGGTGCGCAACATTCTGCTATATTTTTGTAAATCTCATATTGTTCTTCTTCTGTAGGAAGTTCATCACGATCAATAAATAAAAATTCAGTACGGAAAAGACCAATACCGGCACTGTTGTATTTCAAAACCTGGTCGATCTCCTGTGGAATTTCTATATTACTCATTAATTTGATCATTTTCCCATCTTTAGAAATTGATTCAACATCAATCAACTTGAGAAGCTTATCTCTAACATTTTGCTCTTTTTGATATATTGCTTTATATTCCTCTAATTCTTTTTTAGTTGGTGATATAATCGCAAATCCATTATTACCATCAATGACCAAGTTATCTCCATCTTTAATCTTGCTCATTAAACCAATAGTATTCACAAGCATCGGTAAATTCATGGAACGGGCAATAATGCTACTGTGTGAATTTCTACTGCCTTTTTCAGTACACAATCCCTGAATATTTTTCTCAAAAACTTTAGTCACATATGAAGGTGTAATGTTTTCCATAATTAGAATAGAGTTCTCATCAACATCTTCTAAAACTTCCTGTCTTTGCCCCATTACATGACTTAATAGTCTGTAAGCAACATCTTCAAAATCATTCACTTTATGCGAAAAGTAGTTGTTGTTCATTTTCTTGAAAAAATCCACAGCGTCTGAAAAATAGGTACTGATAGCATGTTCTAAACTATTCAGATCTTCAAGAATAAGCTTGGATATTTTACTTGTAAATTCCGGATCTTGTAGAATCATTTTATGTGATTCCAATATATCTCTATTTTCTTGTGAATAGGTGAAATCTTGAATGAGTTTATCCAGTTCATAAACAACGTATTTTAACTCTTTATTAAATCGGTTTAACTCCTCTTTTACTTCATACTTTTTGATCTTTCTGCGCTCAATATAAAGTTCCGGTTTTTTGATGATCTTAGCTTTACCAATTGCAACACCACCAGAAACTGAATTCCCTTTGATTTTTTTCACTTTACTATTCTTCTCCAAACTTACTGGCAAACATTTCTGATATTTCTTTAATTAAAAATGTTTCGTCAACTCCATCGGCAACTAGTTCCAATTCAGAACCAAATTCAGCTGCAAGGGTCATAACTCCCATAATACTTTTCCCATTAATTTCCATGTCAGATTTAATAATTTTAAATTCTGATCTATATTTTGTAGCAGCTTTCACTATCATCGTGGCAGGTCTAGCATGCATTCCTAGTTTATTTACGATCTTTATTGTTTTTCTTATCATTTTTTGAAATCCTATTTCATTAAACTTTTTTATTATCCTGATTTTCACGTATCTTTGCTTTCCGGGAAAGATCTTCTTGCAATTTGTTTGTATATTCTTTTGCAGCATCATATCCAAATAATTTAGAAATATGATTCATGGCTACGACCTCGATGATAACAGCTACATTTTTCCCGGGAGAAATTGGTAAATAAATTATCGGAACTTTACTTCCCAGAATATCCACAAAGTTTTCACTTAATCCAATTCTTTCATAATCCATGTTATCTTTCCAGGGCATTAATTCAATCTGGACATCAATTCTTTTCTGAATTCGAACAGCTTGAATTCCAAACATCTTAGCAACATCTATAAGTCCAATCCCTCTAACTTCCATGAAATGACCATAATTGTTAGTGGCACAACCCATCAATTTATCTTCATTTAAGGTTATTTTAACAACATCATCCGTGATCAGGCGCTGACCACGTTCAACCAATTCTAGTGCACATTCACTTTTGCCAATTCCACTCTTTCCTGTTAATAGGATACCAACCCCAAATACATCTACCAGTGTACCATGGATAGTTTTCGAAGCAGCAAAAAAGCTCTGTAAATATATCCTTAGAGAATTGAACAATTTGTCTGTTGATAATCTTGAAGAAAAAATTGGTATATTCATTTCGTTAGCAAGAAATTCTATTTGTTTTGGAACTGAGAGCCCTTTAGTGATAATAATACATGGAATACTATAAACCAGAGTTTCTTTAACATTATTGTATAAATCCTTTTCTTTTAAGGATTGCAGATAGCTGATCTCTGTTTCACCTAGTACTTGTATTCGGTTATAATCAAATCTATCGAAGTAACCAGTTAAGGCAAGTCCAGGTCTGTTTATAAAAGATGAAGTTATACTTCCCGTCATTGTATTCGGATGAGTGATCAAGGAGAGAGAGAGATCTTTTTTCTTTAACTCATAAAACTCTTTAACGCTTATTTTTTTCATATACCCTACTTTCGAAAGTGAACCCGCTCCCGGTAAAAGGAACGAGTTCAATACTTTTAGTTAAGCTTCTATCAACTTATAATGTTCTTCATCTTTTTTCACTAGCACATTAACCCTATCTGTTTCCAAATTCTTAAACACTAAATACATATCATCTATATTATCGAATTTTTCCAGCGCATCCTCAACTGTTAAATTCTCAGCTAACATTCTTTTTATTTTTACTCTTTTCTTTCCTTCATTTCTTTCGATAAGATCTGCATAAACAAAATGAAGATTTTCTTTTAAACTCTTTTTGTTATGATCAGCCCACTTATCTTTTATCTTTTTGACTTGCTGTTCCATTTTGTCAACAGCATTATCAATTGCCCGGTACATATTTTTTTCAACTGCTTCACATATCAAGTTATGCTTTGGAGCATGGACTATCAATTCAACTTTATTACCATTTTTCTCAAGTGATAGAATAAAATTAGCAGTGATAATGTGATCAAAATACCTATCTAATTTCAAACATGAACCATCTACATGATCTCTGATCGCATTTGTCAGATCGAAATGACGTGCGGTAATTGTAATTTGCATAATTGCCTCCTTATTATACTGTAAGAATGTGGAAATACTTACAGCCTTTTGTTTAAGATCTTTTTTGCTCGCTCTGCATGATAAGAACTGCGTACTAGAGGAGCGGACTCGACAAGCTCAAAACCAAGCTTCTCTCCCTCTTTCTTGTAGAAAGAAAAAACATCCGGATGGATATACTCTGCAACCGGATAATGTTCTTTGGAAGGAGCCATGTATTGTCCTATTGTTATTATGTTAACTCCTGTTTCTCGCAAAACTCTCATGAGTTCAAGCACTTCACTTTCTTTTTCTCCAAGTCCAACCATAAAACCACTTTTTGTGAGAATTGAATTATTTATGCTTTTGGCTGTTTGAAGAACTTTTAACGACCGTTCAAAATTTGCCATAGGACGAACAACACTATACAGACGTGGAACAGTCTCGACATTATGATTCAATACATCCGGACCAGCATTCACTATTCGTTTAACCTGGTTCAGATCACCTTTTAAATCCGAAATTAATAACTCAACTGCAACATCTGGGTTACAGATTTCTTTTATTTGTTTCATTACTTCGATAAATTGAGAAGCTCCTCCATCCGGAAGATCATCACGTGTTACTGTTGTAATTACAATATATTTTAATCCAAGTTCTTTCGATAATTTGGCAATTGCCTTTGGTTCATTTACATCAGGTGGTTTCAATTGTATTTTGGATTTATCGACAGCACAAAAAGTACAATTTCTAGTACAGGTTTCACCCAGGATCATAAAAGTAGCAGTACCATTTTCGAAGCATTCACCTTGATTAGGACATCTTAAAGTTTTTATGATCTCTCGTGCATTTCTGCCACCGAGTTTTTCTGACTTAAGCCATTTTGGCTTTCTTAATACTTCCATATATTCCTAAATATAAATTAAATTTTATGTATTGCAAGTTTCTCCAGATCTTCAACAGCTTCCATTAAAGTCTCAGATAAAGTCGGATGAGCAAACACAACTCTTTTTACATCATCTATTGTTGCATTCAACCCAAGTAATATCCCTGCTTGTGCAATTAATTCTGTAGCTTGTGGTCCAATAATGTGAACACCTAATATTTTCTTAGATTCTTCTGAAGCAACTATCTTAACGAATCCAATTGTTGCTCCTAATCCAAGAGCTTTCCCGTTTGCAGAAAATTGAAATTTACCGATTTGAATATTCTCAAATTTTTCTTTAGCCTCACGCTCAGTAAAGCCTACAGAAGCAATTTCAGGATTTGTAAACGTACAGGCAGGAATCTTTTTGTAATCCAATTCAATAATCTCAAGACTTGCTTTGTTGATCTCGTTATGTATTATATCAGCAACTATGAGTCCTTGCTTGCTAGCTGTGTGTGCTAACATAAGTTTTCCTGTTACATCACCAATTGCAAACATATTTTTTAAATTTGTTTTCATCATTTTATCAATATCAATAAATCCATTAGTCATGGATAGATTTTCATCAATAACTACGTCCATAATAGGTGTTCTACCAACACTTAGCAGAACTTTTTCGGTTTCAATTTCTTTTCCGTTAGATAGCTTTAGCATGATACCGTTAGGAATTTCTTCATAGCTCTCAACTGCTGTTTTTAAATGGAGTTTAATTCCACTACGCTTCAGCATCATAGCCAATCTTTTTGATATCTCTGTATCTTCCAAATCGATCAAATTCGGTAAAAATTCTACAATTTCAACTTCAACACCAAGTTGATTATAAATAGAAGCAAATTCACATCCAATAACTCCACCACCAACAACAGTCAGTTTTTTTGGTAATGTCTCCATTTTGAGAATATCTCTAGAAGAAATTAACCTATCTCCATCACATTGCATGAAGGGAAGTTCTTTAGGTTTTGAGCCTGTAGCAAGTATAATATAATCTGCAAAATAATCATCTTCTTCTGTGATGATCTTGTATCCCGATTCTATTTTTTCTATTTTTGTTACCGTTTGTTTAAAAGTCGTAATCTTTCGTTTATTGAAGATAAATTCAATTCCTGAAACAAGTTTTTCAACCACATCGTTTTTTCGTTCCCAGATCTTTTGATAATCAACTTTAGAATTCTCACATGTTATCCCAAAATTGTTACACTCCTTAATCTCGGAAAAGAGATCGGCAACTTTCACCAATGATTTTGTGGGTATACAGCCCCAATTAAGACAAACTCCTCCAAGTCTCTCCTTTTCAAATACAGCTACATCAATATTATATTGGTTAAGCCGGATGGCAGTTACATAACCCCCTGGTCCTCCCCCAATAACAGCTACTTTGAATCTATTCACTCTTTTCTCCTAAGTCTACTATTAAGAATTCCCTTTGCTTTTCGGTATTTAGCCACAACCCGACGTGAAACATTAATATTCATTTTCCCCAGGTTTTCGGTAATTTCCTGATCGCTTAATGGATTAGCTTCATTTTCAGTTTCGATCATTTTTGTGATTTTTTGTTCAACGTTGTGTCTTGAAACAGAGTTGTAATTATCATCTTTTCCCGCCTTGCTTGTAAAGAAATCTTTCAAACACATAATACCAAATGGAGTATCAGCGTATTTAATCCTCACAACACGTGAAATGGTAGATTCATTCACCTGAAGCTCCTGAGCAATTTCAGAATATGTTAGCGGTCTTAGAATTCTTTTTTCTCCAAAGAAAAAGTCCGGTTGATGATGAAGAATTGACTTGGTAACACGTTCTAATGTGCGACCACGTAAATAAACAGATTTTATCAAGAATTTTGCAGAGTTGATCTTACTGCGAACATAATCTAAAGCTTCTCTATCTGTCTTCACTTGTTGCAAAATTTTATTATATCTTCTGCTTAAACGAATCTTTGGAAAAGAATAATCATTTATAATTACTTCATACTCATTACCGATTCTTTTAATAATAACATCAGGTACAATGTAGTTTGAATGATTAGTGAGAAGACGTAAACCAGGTTTAGGATCTAATTTTGCAATCTGTTTTTTCCAGTTTAAAATTGTTATAATACTTGTTCCAAAACTTGAAGCAATATTTTTGTAACGTTTATGAATAAGATCAGTAAAATGTTCGGAGATCAAAGTTCTTAAATTGTCACTATGCAGATCAGGATCAAGTTGTGCCATAAGGCATTCCTGAATATTTCTCGCAGTAATTCCCTGGGGATCTAATTGAAGAAGCAAGGAATGAATTTCTTCAGCTTTCAGTATTTCTATCCCAAATTCCTTCGCAACTTCCTCCATATTAAATTCGTTCTGGAGAAAACCATGTTCATCAATACTATCAAAGAGTTCATAGGCAAAATCAAATTCTCTACTTTCCAAATTCAGTTTTTCCATCTGAAAAATAAAATCTTCTTTTTTATCATCCAATTCTCGTGTCATCTGATCGAAATTAATACCTTCCGAAATGGTTTCTCCACTCGAACTTCCCTGGTAATAGTCTGTATAAGAATCCAAGATTTCGCTGAGTTCTTTCGTCTCTTCTAATGTTTTCTTTAATTCCTCATCTTGAGTTTCATTTTTGATATCTTCGTCTATCTGATCTTTTATATTTTCCGGTTTTTCCGCTAAGTTTTCATCATCAGAATTTAATTCAACTAGTTCTAACATAGGATTTGTGATCATTTCTTGTTTTAGATGAGTTTCAAGTTGCATCATGGGCATTGCTAACATTTCCAGAGATTGAAGCATTTTCGGTTTTAACAATAAGTTTTGTGTTTGCTTTTGAACTAGTGATTGTTTAAACTTCATCATTATTTATCTCATCCTATTCTATTCATTCACAAATGGATTAGTAAATCTTTCTCCAAGATATACTTCACGGGCTCTATCATCTTTCACCAACTCTCTGGAAGTTCCACTGAATAAAATTTCTCCATTAAAAATAATGTAAGCTCTTTCTGTGATTTTCAAAGTTTCAAGTACATTATGATCTGTTATTAATATTCCAATATTTTTCTCTTTTAACTTTCTGATGATGTCCTGAATATCAGCTACTGCAAGTGGATCAACTCCAGCAAAGGGTTCATCCATTAACACGAAGGAAGGGGATGTAACAAGAGAACGGGTGATCTCAAGTTTTCTGCGTTCACCTCCGGATAGTGTATAAGCTTTTTGTTTAGCAAGTTTAGTGAGTCCCAGATCTTCCAGATGTTCTTCTAACCTAAGTTTTCGTTCTTTTTTTGAAATTTTTAGAGTCTCTAGAATTGCTAGAATATTTTGTTCGACTGTTAATTTGTGAAAAATAGACGGTTCTTGAGCTAGGTATCCAATTCCAAGTTGAGCGCGTTTATACATTGGTAGATTTGTTATTTGTATCTCACTGAAATATACGTGTCCACTGTTAGCTTTAATCAAACCGAGTATCATGTAAAATGTAGTAGATTTACCAGCACCATTCGGACCTAAAATGCCTACAATTTCACCTTGCTGAAGATTAATACTTACATTATTTACGACTTTTCTTTTATTATAAATTTTAACTAAATCTTCCGTTATTATGCTCTTCATACTAAATGAAGTTAATTAATTCCTTTTTATTTGTCAAGCGAATGTTACTACCATATTTATATTTGGAATAGATTATGCTTTATCTACGAATCTAAGATGTTTTTTTATATTTAGTTAAGATTTTTGCTACTATTATTAAATTTATAAATTCCATTTACATTTTCTTTCAGAGAGATCCTGATTATTTTGTTATCATCCATTTCTATTATTAGATGTTCACCATTTGATTTATTCGCAGAATAATCTCTACCAATTGTTTTTTCTTGTTGAAAGTAAGAAGTAACATTTCCTTTAGCTTCACAGACTGTGATATTCCCTTTTTCAAAAATGAATTCCATAAGATCACCAACTGCCCAATTCTTTTTTGGCAAAGATTCTGATTCAGAAAAAAATACAGAGCATGAATCCTGCAGAATTGCCTTTCTTATTTTCTGGTCTTCAAAAAATATCCTGAATTCTCTTGCTGTAGCGTCTGCTAGATTCGAAGTGAACTTTGGTTCTCCTAAATATACAGCTTTCTCATCATCGGCAAAATAGAGTAGAAAGTCGCTAGACATTAAAAAATCTGAAGAGAATGTTTTCACATTAAAAGTTGCTACAACTTTTTTGTAATTCTTAAAATACTCTATCTTCTCTGCTGAAATAGATAATGTATCTTCTTTCATTATGGAAAGAATTGGTTCTTTCATTAAATAGCCATAACCATCATTCATAAAGTAGTTGAGTTCTCCACATGTTCCATATATTTCTTCACGTTCATCGTATGTGATCACATTTTCTTTAGCAAAGAATTCTCTGGAATTCCTTAAATACTCAACTTCTTCTGCTTCAAAAGTTCTATATGTTGAATCAATATGACTTTCTTTTGCTAAAACATTTCCCTGCAGAAAAAGACGTTCTTCCTTACGATAATACTTCACATTATCAGAGAAAAGACTTAAAGTATCATCATAAACTTCTACATTTCCTTGCATTTGAACAAATTGCTTTAACTCGAAGATTTCCGCATTATCACTAAAAAATTCTGTTTCACCGTAAAAAAAATGAACATTCCCTACTAAGTTTGTAATATACTCTTCTTCTACTTTTGTAATAGTTAGTTTATCAGCATTAATCAACTTGTACGGACGCAACTCTTCTTCAGCGGAAAGATTAATAAATATTGCTACTATAATCAAGATAAAGGATGAAGTTAATATTCTACCAGTTGATCTCTTCTTCATCCAATTTTCCCTTAGCTGATACTTTTGTTATCTCAACTCGATCAAGATCCAGGTTAGATTCCATCTCTTCACCTTTTAGAACATTATCACCCCGAATCAAGGTCACACCGTCTGTTGCGAAAAGCGTGTTTGTGTTTCTATCTAGAACCATTAATGGTGCTTTCATAGTTCCATTATCACTCACAACCACAACATCTCCAATGCCAGTCAACGTGTTTTTTACTTCGTCTAATTCTGCTTTATTGCATTTTAAGGTTGATTTTACCGAACTATCTAAATTGAAAAATGTAACAAATACTGTATCAGCAAAAGTTTGTTTTGTGCTATAATATTTATAGAAATGAACTGCAGTCAATTCATAATCAATTACATTTTTGGTAGTGGAGATGATCTTTATCGAATCAGCTTGTTCATCCGGTATTTTACCATCTAGTGGCATCGTGTAAACTACTTCTTCATTTGTACAGGAAACCAGGAAGAGACTAATGAGAATTAAGATGATCAAGCAGTTTTTGTAAACACTTCTCATATTTGCCTTGTTTTGTTAAGATCAATTCGATCAATTCTCTAACGGCGCCCTCTCCACCCTTACGCTTGGTTACAAGATCTACTCTACTTTGAATACTTTCAAATGCATCTGCCGGAGTTGCAGAGATATTGCACTTTTCCATAACCGGGAAATCATTCCAGTCATCTCCCAAATAAGCTACATTTTCCCAGTTTAAATTCAACTCTTTTAATAATTCTTTTGTCTTTTTTAGTTTATTTCTCACACCCTGATAAAGAATTTTGATTTGAAGATCATCACATCTTTTTTGTACGATTTCCGAACTTCTACCAGTTATAATAGCCAGATTAATATCACTGAATTGCAAGAGCTTGATCCCTAATCCATCCTTAGCATTGAAATTTTTTGATTCTAATTTATTGTTATCATAAATTATCTTTCCATCGCTAAACACGCCATCGTTATCTAAAATTATTAGTTTAATTTTACTAAAATCCATTATTCCCTCATTTTCCTTTTTATT
>CAZSOM010000031.1:0-10961 GCA_964608295.1 uncultured Candidatus Cloacimonadota bacterium | reverse complement strand
TTACTTGATCGTTCTTCTCTTTTTTGCGGACTACACTTGGCTTTTCGTAATATTTGTTCTTTTTTACGTCAGATAAAAGACCAGCTCTTTCGCAAGATTTTTTGAATCTTCTAAGTAAAACCTGAAAAGATTCACCACTTTTAGCAATAACTTTTGGCAAAGAAATCACCCCCTCTTAATTAATATGAAATTCAAAAATCTGAGTATCACATATCCTGTCAAGCCTAAATATATTGATATTAATAATTTATATGCCTTAGCTTTATATATTCCATCCAGACTACTATTAATGGCTTTTTAAAGCATTCCCATCGTAATGTAATTCTTAATAAACAAAAAAAAGCTTGAATAAATATCAATGATTTTAGTTATTGCACAAACTAAATAAGATAATTGAAATATATTTGGAGGAAGTATAATGTTACAAGGACTTAGAAGGCACGCATCGTGGATTGTATTAGTCATCGCAGCAGTTTTTATTCTCTCAATGGCTATTGGCGGAATCAGCAGTATATTCATAAAAAAACCATTTGTAGGAAGTATTGCAGGGAAAAAGATACATCCGGCAGAATTTAGCGAATATTTACAACAAGCTTATTCTAATTATGCACAGCAAAACCCTGATAAAGAAATAGACGAAAAAACTGCAAAACAAGTTAATGATCAAACTTGGAACCAGATCGTTCAACAAACTTTACTTGATAAAGCTGTAAAAAAACGTCATATTAAATTTACTGATGATGATGTGATTGAAAAGTTGAAAAATCCACCTGAAGATATTACTACAATTCCGCAACTTCAAACAGATGGTAAATTTGATTACGCTAAATACGAGACTCTTCTTTTGGAAAATCCTGAATTCGCTAACTGGCTGGAAACTCGCATAAGAAGCACTCTCCCTTACGAAAAACTCTATGATGATGTAAAAGCAGAAATAATTATTACAAGTGAAGAACTTGAAGAACAGTATATCAAAGATAACGATCTTGCTGATGCAGATATAATATTCTTCGATATTAAAAAGATTGAAGACGTTGAAGCAACCGATGAAGAAATTCAGAAATATTACGATGACAACAAAGAAGATTACAAAAAAGACCCAGCTAGAAAACTCAAATATGTTGAGATCAACCTTCAGCCTAGTGAAGCAGATAAAATGATCGTTAAGACAAAAGCTGATTCCATATATAACCGGGCAATAAGCGGCGAAGATTTTGCTGAACTTGCCAAAAAATATTCCGAAGGTCCTTCCGCACCAAAAGGTGGAGATCTTGGTTATTTCACCAAAGGACGTATGGTCCCAGCCTTTGAGGAAGCTGCATTCAAATTAAAGAAAGGTGAAGTTGGTGAGCCTGTTCAAACAAGATTCGGCTGGCACGTTATCAAGCTGATAGATAAGAGAACTAAAGATGGAGCGGAAGAAATTCAAGCAAGTCATATACTTCTCAAAGAAACAGTTTCTGAAGCTACAAAAGATAACTTTGATGTTATTGCAAATGACCTTTATGAAAACGCAGAAAGCGAAGGTTTAGAAAAAGCAGCAGAAGAACTTGCTTATGAAACCAAAGAGACTACTGAAATCTATGAAGATGCAAAATATATTGGCGGTATTGGACAGAATGAAGAACTTATCAAATTTGCTTTCAAAAACAAAGTTGGAAAACTTAGCGAACTGATCTTGAAAGATGATGGTAATTATCTTCTCTGTGAAGTATCATTAGTTCTTGGTGAACACTATCAAGAGTTGGAAGAAGTAAAAAGTAAAATTGAGTCTTCAGTAAAAAATGAGAAGAAAAAAGAGATTGTAAGAACAAATGCTCTGGAATTTGCAACAAAATATAATTCATCGGAATATCTGGATAAAGCGAAAGCTGAAGAACTAGAGATAGTTGAAGTTCCAGGTGTAACAATAGAGAAAACAATTCCGAAAATCGGAAAAGATGAAGTATTGAATGAAGCTATCCTTGCCAAACAAGCCGGTGAATTCACTGACGTGATCAGTGGTGACAGAGGTTCCTATATTGCTTTAGTAAAAGTTCGTACCCAACCGGATATGGATAAATTTGAAAAAGAACAAGATAAACTCATGGAAGAAGCTCAAACAAAAGCAGAAGAAGAACATCTTAATGAATGGTACAATGGAATGAAAGAAGATGCAGAAATTGTTGATAATAGAAGTGAATTCTATTAATTAATTTTCTGAAATAATAATGTATTGTTAAAGCGGGTTTTATTACCCGCTTTTTTATTTATCTAAAATAAATCCGTGTGGTAATAGTTCTGAGATGTTTGTCTCAAATTGATCTTTTAAAGAAACTATCGTTACTTTTATATCGGAAGAAAACTCTGAGATCACCTGACGGCAGGCTCCACAGGGATAAAAAAGTTCATCAGTATTGGAAAAAATTACAAGCTCTGTAAATTCTGTTTCACCCTCAGAAACAGCTTTGAAGATAGCTGTTCTTTCCGCACAATTAGTTAAACCATAGGAAGAATTCTCTACATTACAACCTGTAAATATCTTTCCTGAACGTGTAAGTAAGGCAGCTCCAACCTGAAATCCTGAGTATGGTACATAGGCATTTTTTGATACATTCTTGGCAGCATCTATTAATTCTTGTTTCATGTTATTCTCCTTTTCACCTAACAAACCAACTGTATCTGTATTCTGCTGTAAAGTGATTTTTCAAATTAAGAATAAATATTTTGACATTAATTATCATAATTTCATTAAACTATCATAGAATATTAGGAGTGTATAAATGGAAAGCGTATATCAACCAAGAATAAAAATCTGCTGCATCAGCAGCATTGAAGAAGCTAGGTTAGCAATCAAGGCAGGAACTTCAGCATTGGGTCTTGTTTCTGAGATGCCAAGTGGTCCGGGAGTGATCACAATGGAAACGATCAAACAAATAGCAGCAGTTGTTCCTCCACCAATTGCAACATTTCTGCTCACATCTAAACAAGACATTAGTGAAATCATTATGCAACATGATTATTGCAGAACAAATACGATCCAGATCTGTGATGACTTGAAAACCGGAACACATAAAGAACTTAAAGAAGCCTTACCTGGAATTGCAATCGTGCAGGTAATTCATGTAACTGATGAGGAAAGTGTTGCACAAGCACTTGCAATTCAAAATGATGTTGATGCAATTCTTTTAGATTCTGGAGATCAATCAAAACAAGTTAAGGAATTGGGTGGTACGGGAAGAACTCACAATTGGGAAATTAGCCGTCAGATCAGGGAGAAATTGGATATCCCAATTTTCCTGGCAGGTGGAATAAAACCGGATAATATTGCACAGGCAATCGAACAGGTTCATCCTTTTGGTATTGATCTTTGCAGCGGTGTGAGAACTGATGATAAACTTGATAAGATCAAATTAGAAAAATTATTCATTAATTTAAACAAAGGAATTTAACATGAAATATATTGGAGCTCATGTAAGTGCAGCAGGAGGTGTAGAAAACGCACCATTGAATGCAAAAGAGATCGGAGCAAAAGCCTTTGCCTTCTTCACGAAAAATCAGAGACAATGGGTTGCTAAACCATTAACGGATGAAAGCATAAATTTGTTCAAACAAAATTGTAAACAGGAAGGTTTTTCACCAGAACACATTTTACCTCATGATAGTTATCTGATAAATCTAGGTCACCCTGAGAGTGAAAAACTTATCAAATCACAAAAGGCATTTTTAGATGAACTTAAACGGTGTGAACAGCTTGGACTAAAATATTTGAACTTCCATCCAGGTTCTCACTTGGGACAATACTCGGAAACCGAATGTTTACAAACCATCTCAGATTCAATCAATTGGGCACTTTCGGAAACTGAATTCATTACAGCAGTTATCGAAAACACTGCCGGACAGGGGAACAATGTCGGATACAAATTTGAACATTTAGCACAGATAATTGATAAAGTTAAGGATAAATCACGTGTTGGAGTTTGTATTGATACTTGTCATGTTTATACTTCAGGATATGATCTGCGAGATGAAGAAGCATTTTGCAACACTTTTCAAAAATTTGAAAAACTGGTTGGATTCCAATATTTGAAAGGAATGCATATTAATGACAGCAAGAAGGATCTAGCTACACGTGTGGACAGACATAATAGTATTGGAGAAGGATTTATTGGTTTGGATGCATTCAGGTTTTTAATGAATGATAGTAGATTCGATGATATTCCGCTAATATTGGAAACACCAAATTCAGAAATTTGGAAAGATGAAATAGAGTTGCTTTATGGTTTGGAGGAATAGGGACGATTACCCTTAATCGTCCGATGAATCCTTTTTTCCATACTAATTTGAGGAATACCAATATAAGAGTACATCTTTAGATAATATAAGTGATCTATGATATGAGAATTAATCAATCATTGAATATATTTTCTCAACTAAAGTTGTAATTTTTCCTTTAGACACATCATCAAAATCATTCAACTTAATTTTTTTCTCACTTACTTTAGAATAAAATTGTAAAGCAAGAATTGGTTTTGATTTCTTACTCTTTTTCATATATTCTGAGTTACTAATTGAATATTTTATATTTTCTTTCAGAAGAATATTCTTCTTGAAATCACTTGTGGAGAATATATCTTCAATTCCTTTACATCCTTTTATTTTGTGTATCTTTTGTGATATTTTATCATTATCATTTTCAAAGAGTTTTTGTTTTAAATTATTATACACTTTTCTACTTGAAGGTTCATCATCGAAAACTACATAATAATCTAAACCCCAACCAATAAAAAGGTAAATAAATCGTTCAATCTCAGAAGTTCCATTCACAGGAATTAGTTGAAATTGTTTTTTACTTTTTATAAGAGTCATAAAAGCTTTTAGATAGTAAAAGGCACTAATCTCTTCCAATAGTATATTGTTCTTTTTCTTAATTACATTTTGATGAGAAAAATCTATACCCATAACTGTATATAAAGGTGTTAAAGTATCGCAATTTGCAGTACCTAGTTTGTGGATATCAAGAATTTTTGTATCCGATAAAAGGCTATTCTCATTTCGTTGTACTGCAATAATTCTATATAATTTATCAATATTAAGAAAATATGGGGAATGAGTTGTATAAATAATCTGAATGTTTTCACTTTTTATATCTTCAAATAATTTGAGAGCATCTTTTTGGGCATTAGCATGTAAACATGAACCTGGTTCATCAATAAGATATATAAGTTTCTTGTCTTGATTAATTCTATCCATTGAATTAGCCTTCAGCTGTAAAAAGAACGAAAGAAACCATCTGACTCCATTACTCCTTTGTCTTAAATATAATCTTTCACTACCATTTTTAATCCAGAATTCTAAAAATGTTTCACCAGCTTTTGTTTTATTAGATTGATTGTGGTTTTCCAATTCTAAATCTATTTCTATTTTATTATTTTTTCCAATCTTTTGTGTCCAGAAAGTTTGAAATTCTTTAGTGATCTTTTCATTATATTTTGTAATTGTGTTACTTCTAATTCTTTGATTTGTTGATTTCAATAACTTCAAGTCAATTCCAGTTATTTTTAGAAAATTTAATGTTCCAATATATCCATTTGCTTCGGTATTGCTGTTTTCGATATCAGCCAAATCAATTCTATTTGGTAATAAACTACTTTGTTCTTTAAAAATTACAACCTCTGGTATATATTTCCATATTAAATCAATAAGCTTTTCTTCAGTATATTTATTAGATTTCATCTTATTAATTATATCAATTTGATTAAGTAATGGTTCTAAATCTTTTTGGGATTTTTTGATTTCGCTCCTAACAATTATAACTTTTTTATTTCTTTCTTTCCTCTTGTTAACCATATTCTCTTTTTGAAATTCGTAATATAACTTATTATATTCACTTTTCATTTTGCTAATTTTATTTTTTAATGAATCTATGTTTATTTGTAATCTTTTTATTTCATTTTCACTGTATGTTAAATTATCTTTCAATAACCTATGAACTTTTACATCTTCAAAAGATATTTCACTCTTTTCTAATGTTTCCCATTTTCTAGTTAAATTAATCCTTTTCATTTGATCAATAGCTTTTATTATGTCTCTCATATGTGGTTGAGAAACTATACTTGTAAGACTGCCTTTGTTTATATTAAATGAGCATGATATTTCTGGAAAATTTACGTTATTGACTATATCATCTTGTTCAATCTTTTTTGTAAAGAAACAATTTATCCCCTCTAGAATTGAAGTTTTCCCAGATTCATTTTGACCAACTAAAGAAGTGATATTGTCAAACGATAGATTTGACCAACCAGTGTCTTTAATACTTCTAAAATTTTTAATTTTAAATGAATTCAATGAAAGTAACATTTTCCCTCCAGTATTAAAAAGTATATATTAATATTAATAATTTGGACTTGATAAACAAATTAATGATGAATTATGTCAAATAGTTTTTTGATTATAAGATTAATCTCAGGAAATAGTTCTCATAATATTAATTTAGTTAGCCTTGGAATGGTCTTATATAGTTGGAGAAGTGTACATGAATTTCCTTCGTCCTGAGAAGTCTACTTGCTATGACTTTTAACGAAGATTTCAAGAAGAGAAAAAAATGATCTTCAAAGCTGATTCTACCTAAAAAGAGCAACGTGCTAGATTCGTCAGAATGACGATTGTTATTTTCATCACTCTGTGTACTTTTTTGTTGATAAGTTAAACTTATCAACACAATTTAGTTTGCAAGTTCAACTTGCGAACTAGACTTCTGTTAATTTTGGGAATTAATCCTATTATGTTATTCTTTAAGTCAGTGCAAGTCAGCTTGCCTTGCCGAAGCTTGTGTCATCCTGAGCTTGTCGAAGGACGAAGGCAGGTTACATTCTAGTCAAATATAGCTTCTACGAATTCATTCACATCAAAGTCACGTAGGTCGTTGTATGTTTCTCCAACTCCGATAAGTTTTACCGGAATATCCAGTTGATGTTTAATTCCTATCACAATTCCACCTTTGGCAGTTCCATCCAATTTTGTGAGAACCAAACCGGAAAGATCTGTAGCTTTATTGAATGAATCAGCTTGCGTAATCGCATTTTGTCCGGTAGTTGCATCTACCACAAGTAAAGTCTCATGAGGTGCATCTGGAACGATTTTCTGAATAGTTCTTTTTATCTTAGAAAGCTCATTCATTAAATTAACTTTTGTGTGTTGTCGGCCAGCTGTGTCTATCAACACAACATCATATTTTTTATTCACAGCTTTCATCATACCATCATAAACAACAGAAGAGGGATCGCTTCCTTCCTGCTGCCTCATGATATCAGCACCTGTTCTTTCTGCCCAGATAGCCAGTTGATCTATTGCTGCTGCCCGAAATGTATCACCGGCAACCATCAGCACACTCTTCCCGCTTTTGGTAAAACGTTTTGCCAATTTAGCAATAGTTGTAGTTTTCCCTACTCCATTCACACCTGTAAATAGCACTACGAAAGGTTTCTTATTTTCAATTTGAAGATGATCTGTTTCTCTACCGTAATCTTTAAGCAGCAAGTTACGAATTATTTCTTCAAGATGTTTTTGGATTTTACCGGTAGAAGTTATCTTTTGAAGTTTGATCTCATCTCTCAAACTGTCAATAATATCACCGCTTGCCTGCACACCAATATCTGCCTGCAATAGCATTTCTTCAAGGTCATCCATTAGATCATCATCAACTCTACCACGCAGATTTACAATCTCAGCCATCTTGCCAAGTAAGCCATTTTTTGTTTTCGCTAGTTTAGCTTTTAAGCTATCAGGTTTTACTTCTTTGTTTATTGATGTAGTTTTTTTCTTCCTGACAGCTACTACAATGATTATTGTGCATATAAGTACTAAAAGTGCGATTGCAATATATATAATTAGATTTGTATCCATTTATTTCACCAATTAAATTTCTACTGATAATAAAAAAGGCAGACATAAAATAATGTCTGCCATTTCTATATATTAATATTTATTTTTTTTCTTGTTGAGCTGCTTTCTGAGCATTGAAAAATGCAGAGAGGCGAGCTTTTCTTCTGGAAGCTGTTCTTTTATGGATAATGTGATTCTTAGCAGCTTTATCCAGTTGTGAATATACTTCTGTTAAGAGATTTTGTTTCTCTTCAATAGAAATATCGCTTCTCATCTTCTTGGATAATGTATTGATCGTCATTTTCACATAATGATTACCAGCTGAACGCTTCTTCTCTTGTCTAAGTCTTTTGTCGCAAGACACATGATTAGGCATTTATTCCTCCATCTTTATAATTTCCGAAGTCAGAAAAAGTTAGCGGTATTATCTGTCAAAATATTTATATTATTTTTTATCCGGTTTACTGCATCTGGTCATATTTCATTTTGAAATCTCGAATTCCGATAAATGTAGATTCAATAAGTTTTTCCTGATAAGAGCTGTTTGCCAGTTTTTTCTCTTCATCTTTATTAGATAGGAAACCATATTCGATAAGTACTGCTGGCATAAAGGCACCACGAAGCACATAAAAATTAGCCTGCTTCACTCCTCGATCATACGATTTGGTTGAACTGACAAGTGCAGTCTGAAGATTTGCTCCCAGGGTATAGCTTTCTTCCAGATGTTCACTTTGAGCCATATCAGCTAAAATAAAAGCTAGATCATCATATTTTTTCACAGCATCCTTTCCGCCTTCATACTCATACACAACTTGATTTTCTAAAGCTTCCACAGCTCTGGCTTCATCTGTTTTAGCAGTTGAGAGATAGAACACTTCAACCCCATCTACTTTTGAATTGCGATGTGCATTACAATGGAGAGAGATGAATAGATCCGCTTGGTTTTTATTGGCAAATTTTGTACGCTGTTGCAGGGAAACAAATTCGTCTTTATCACGTGACAATAGAACCACAACATCCAACTCCTGCTCTAATTTTTTCTTTAGTTTTAGGGCAAGTTCTAAAACGATCTCTTTCTCAAAATGTTTCTTAGAATAACCCACAGCTCCTGGGTCTTTTCCTCCATGTCCAGGATCCAGCACAATCCTTCTTATGGAATTATCTATTGGTGCCGTTGCCACCAACTTATCATCTTGCCAGGTTAATCTATCATTTAGAATTTGTGGTAATATAACCTTCAAGAATCCGACTGGCAGCAGATATTTACCATCCTGTTGGATGATATCATGCATCATGTTAAAGTAATTTGTTCCATGTTGTAAATAAGAGGAATCCAATAAAAAGATCAATTGTTCATCATAGATATTCACATTTAATCGTTGATCCAAAAGATCCTCAGTGATACTTGCTTTAAAGGTTTTATTTAGCTCATAAACATTAAAATATTCTATACTATCGATCTTGCTGGTTTTGATGATCTCCGATGCTAATGAGGAATTGTATTCCACAATAACATCAGCATAAACAATACTGAATAAAACTAATAAGAGTAACAAAAATAATTTTTTCAACCATCCTCCATAATTATCCTCTCGGATAAACCCAAATATTATTGTAATATATTATCATTTATAACACCATCCTCGTCCTACGACAAAGCCTGTCCTGAGCTTGCCGAAGGGCTCAGGATGACACGAGCATCGGCTGGTACAAGATAAACACTATTTTCAAACATGTATAATCCTTATCCTCTCGGGGGGATTCTTCGTAAATATTTTACTATTTTATCGAATTTAGCTTTATATTTAGATTCAATTTTACACATTCTTAAATAGTTCTGATAACTTAAGGCAGCTGCTAACCAGAACATACTCAAAGATACAATAAACACAATCTTAATACCAAAATATCGCAGAATCAGGTAGCCTATAAATGGTACGATCAACGCTCTTAAACCGGTGAGTGTAACATGTACACTCTGATACATGGACACATCATCTTCTCCAGCAAAACAGATAGAACTCATATTCCAAGAGATCACAATACCGGACATTCCTACACCAAAAATAAGATATGAAAAATAAACAATATAATTTGCAATTCCAGTATCTACGAAATAGCTGGAGATCAGTAGAATGAAAGGAAAGAATCCTAAAGTGAGAAAGGCAAGAGATGCAAAAAACGCTGGATTTTTTTTGTCGTGGATCTTACCCGCAATTGGAGCCAGAAACAAAATTCCTAACTGGGAAATCACTCCCTTTGCCATAAATGTTTGAGAATAATCCATTTTAAGATATTCTACTAAAAATTTGGGTATTGCCGGAAGAATGATCATGAAACCAATTCCGTAAATAAAGAAGTTCCTTTGAAAGATCGCAAAGTCCCTGTTTTTCTTTAAAATGCTGAATGAACTCAACACAGGAGTTAAGAAGATTTCTTTCAGTTTCAACTTCGAAGAATAGAACTTTTTATTCTCAATTTTAATCATTGCCATCAGCAGTGCACTTATGCAGCCCATTAATCCGGCAACCGAGAAAATATAGCGAAACCAATCTTCATTTATGTCCATCAACTTCCCGGCAGAATAACTGAATATTATGGCAACAAGTGTTACTAAACTTACGGTATATCCAAATAGAGTCCCTCTGTTGTCTACAGAAATATTATTGCGATAGATAGAATTTTGAGCAGGACTGATCAGCGAATTGAAAGAAAATACAAAGATCATAATTATCAGGTAAGAATAGTAGTTGTATGTCCATAACATCAAGAGCAGGACGAGCCGACCGACGAATGCAGTTAGTACAAAGAATTTGGAAATAGTTTTGGAACGTTCCAGGGCTTTACCCCACCAGATAGAGAACAGGTTTGAGAGAGGCCATAGCATCACCAGGATGGTGATCTGCCAGTCCAAAGCCAACAAAGCCTTTTTAGCGACCACATCATGGATATTGAATGTTCCGAAAACAAAGCCGTTGAAAAATGAGGCCAGCATTAAAAGCCAGAATGTTCTCTTCTCAATAATTCCCAATTTCATCATCTATTCCTGATACAATAATTATTTGCAAATTCATTAATTTAAGATTATTTGTCCACCT